>PXES01000381.1 GCA_003564655.1 Paracoccaceae bacterium | reverse complement strand
GCGCGGCTCGGCTGCGCAAGGTGATCGAGGGCGAGCAGGGCGGTATCTCGCAGGACGTCGGCTGGCAGGGCGGCGGCGGCTTCCGCTTCTGCACCCTCGGCCCCACGGTCTTTGACGCCGCGGGCCAGATCAACCCCGAGATCAGCTTCCCCGACCTCGCCCGGCATTTGTGGTTCACCGAGTTTCGCGTGCCCATGCCCGGCACCGACTTGCCCCCCGGCCCCTTCCTGGGCGCGCATGACGGGCGCGGGCTGGCGCTGCTCTATAACGGTATCCTGCGCGACCGCTCGGCCAGCGGCGGCAACGTGCTGACCCATGCGGTGCTGCGCCTGGTGCGCGAGGGCGCGCAGGCATCGGGCTGGGACGGGCCGATCACCGTCTATGGCGCGGCCAACCGGCTGTCGGAGCGGACGCTGCAGGGCGCGGGCATCACCTTCCGCCAGACCCCCTATGACATCAAGGCGCGGGTGTGATCATGGAGTTGAAGAAATACCAGCAAGCCGCCCTCGACGCGCTGTCGCGTTTTCTGACCGCCGCGCCGGCCAAGGGCCCCGCCGACGCCTTCGCCGCCGAGGTCACCCGGCAGGAAGAGGGCGCGCGGCTTGAAGGACGCACGCTGGACCCGCGTCGCTATGTGCCCCTCTCCGGCATGCCCGAGGTGCCCTATGTCTGCCTGCGCCTGCCCACGGGCGGCGGCAAGACCCTGCTTGCGGCCGAGGCGATCCGGCTGGGCGCCGATTTCGTGCAGAAGCCGCACCCGGTGGTGCTGTGGATGGTGACGTCGGATGCGATCAAGCGCCAGACGGTCGAGGCGCTGAAGGATCTGCGCCACCCCTATCGCGCGCGGCTGGAGGCGGTGACGGGCGGGCGCACCCGGGTTCTCGACATCGAGGAATTCGAGACGCTGCGCGCGGCCGATATCGGGCGGTTCACCTGCGTGGTGGTGGCGACGATCCAGTCCTTTCGCGTGACCGACACGGGCCAGCGCAAGGTCTATGCCTATCACGAGGCGTTCGAGCCGCATTTCGCGGGGCTACCTGACGAGGGGATGGAGGTGGTAACGCGCGATGATGTGGCGCGCGAGCCCCTGCTGGCCGGGCGCGAGGGGCGGGTGAAGTTCAGCTTCGCCAACCTGATGTATCACCACCGCCCCCTGATGATCGTGGACGAGGCGCACAACGCGGTCACGGGGCTCTCGCGCGAGGCGCAGGCGCGGCTGCGGCCTTCGGCGATCATCGAGTTCACGGCGACGCCTCGCGGCGTGTCGAATGTGCTCTTCTCGGTCACGGCGGGCGCGCTGAAGGACGAGGAGATGATCAAGCTGCCGATCCGCGTGCGCCCCCACGACAGTTGGCAGGAGGCGGTGCGCGGCACGGTGGCCACCCGCAACATGCTGGAGGAAAAGGCGAAGCGCGAGGCCGAGTTCCTGCGGCCCGTGGCGCTCTATCAGGCGCAGGCGAAGAACGGGCACCCGACAGTGGCGGAGTTGAAGCAGTATCTGATCGACCACGCGCTGGCGCCCGAAGGGTGGATCAAGGTGGCAACCGGGGAGCAGCGCGAGCTTGACGGCGTGAACCTGCGCGACCCGAACGAGCCGACGCGCCATGTCATCACCGTGCAGGCGCTGCGCGAGGGGTGGGATTGCCCCTCGGCCTATGTGCTCTGCGCCACGCAGAAGGTCGCCTCGGCCCGGTCGGTCGAACAGCTTCTGGGCCGCGTGCTGCGCATGCCTTATGCCAAACGGCGGCGCGATACGGCGCTGAACCTCGCCTATGCGCATGTGGCCGAGCCCTCCTTCGCCGAGGTGGCCGCGTCCTTGCGCGACAAGCTGATCGACATGGGCTTCACCGACGAGGAGGTGCGCCAGTCGCTGCGCCCCGCAACCGTGGAACAGGACGATCAGGGCCGGTTGTTCGACCCCGACCCGGTGGCACCGAAACCGGTGATGAGCTTCGAGATCCCCGACACGGAAGACGCCCGCGCGGCGCTGGGCGGACTTGCGGATGACGGCGCGGAGTTCATCCGCACTGGCGAGGGCATTCTGAAGGTTGGCGTGAAGGGCGCGGTCAGCGAGGCCGTCGCCCGCGTGCTCGAGCAGCACACGCCCGAAGCCGAACACCCGACCCTGCGCGCCGAGATCGACCGCCACGCCGTGCGGGTGCAGGCCGCGCTGTCACCCGCCGAGAAGGGCGCGCGCATCGAGGTGCCGTTCCTGATGGTCGAGATGGAGGGCGACCTGTTCCACGCCGACAGCGCGTTGATCATGGAGCGCGTGGAGTGGTCGATCCTGAACCATCCCGCGCAGATCACCGAAGCCGAGATGAGCTTTCGCCGCGCCGAGAACGTGATCGAGATCGACGTGGAAGGCGAGAAGCTGGTCTATTCCCAGACCCAGACCGCGCAGTTGCCCCTGTCCGATCTGGGCGCGCCCGACGACGCGGCGCTGGAGGCGACGCTGGTGCAGTGGCTGGAAGGACAGTGCCGTTCCGAGCACATCCCGAGCACGGAACTCGCGCCCTGGCTGGCGCGTCTGGTCGCATGGTTG
Organism: Paracoccaceae bacterium; assembly: GCA_003564655.1. GTDB lineage: Bacteria > Pseudomonadota > Alphaproteobacteria > Rhodobacterales > Rhodobacteraceae > Roseinatronobacter. The sequence continues at coordinate 885 of PXES01000381.1, read as the reverse complement.
GTGACCGAGCGGAACCTTTCGGTGCGCACGCTGATCGACTGGCAATACCCGCTGGCCACCCGAATCCGCGCCAAGATCGACAAGATACGCGCGGGCGTGCGGGCCGATGCCTATCAGATGGCGCTGTTCGACGAGGATGCCGTGCTGGGCACGGACCCGTCCTGCATCGCCCGGTTCGATGCAGAGAGCTACGCCAACGTGCCCACCACGCCGACCGGGGCGTTTCGGCTCAAACGCCACCTGCTCGGCCCCGACCGCGTGCCGCTGCTCGACGGAGACCTCGGAGGCGACGAGTTTCAATGCGCCTGGGCGCTGGACAGTCTCGAGGCCGTCGATCTGTGGGTGCGTAACCTGCCGCGGCATCCATCCAGCTTCTGGCTGCCGCGCGTACAGGCGCGCTTCTACCCTGATTTCATCGCACGGCTGAGCGATGGCCGGATCTTCGTGGTCGAGTACAAGGGCGAGCACCTGGTCACGGCGCAGGAGGCACGCGAGAAGGACATCATCGGGCGGCGCTGGGCCGAGACGACCGGGAACGCGTTTCTGACCGTGCGGCGGATGCAGCGCGGTGCCGGGCCGGCGGAGCAGATGCAGCATGCCATCGATGCGCGGGGGGCATCATAATCTGGCATCACGCATCGTGCGATTCGGCGCCATTTGCTGACACGGCGCGCCAGAGATTTGTTGACACAGTGTTGACACGGGCACGGAACGTAAAAGGCCTCCGGCGAGGGAGGCTCTTAAGCATTTGATAATGCGCGTAAATCTGGTTGCGGGGGTAGGATTTGAACCTACGACCTTCAGGTTATGAGCCTGACGAGCTACCGGGCTGCTCCACCCCGCGATATGGTTTGTCAGGTTTTTCGTGTTCCTGACGCTACGCTC
>PXES01000138.1 GCA_003564655.1 Paracoccaceae bacterium | reverse complement strand
TGGCAGTCTTACTCATAGTGACCACCTCCCGAGTTCATTCATACCCCAGTATGAACTACTGGGGCGCGCCTGTCAAGCGGGCAGCGGGATAGCGAGATAGCAATAAGCTGTCAGCGGTCAGCAGAGACACTGTCATCGCGAGGAGTGGCGCAGCCAGGCCGCGGCGATCCCGTGGTCCTGATACGAGACTGCTTCGTAGTCCCGATCTGATCGGGACTCCTCGCTGACACGAAGAGAGGTGTCATCGCGAGGACCCCGACGGAATCGGGGGACGCGGCGATCTCGCCGCCTTGCCCGGTCAGCGGTCAGAAGTCGGCAGTCAGCGATCAGCTTTCAGCGGTCAGCAGAGACACTGTCATCGCGAGGAGTGGCGCAGCCAGGCCGCGGCGATCCCGTGGTCCTGATACGAGACTGCTTCGTAGTCCCGATCTGATCGGGACTCCTCGCAGAGACGAAGAGAGGTGTCATCGCGAGCGAAGCGTGGCGATCCCGCTGCACCTTACTGCCTGGACAGGGCCAGGCCCTTCGCTACGCTGCTGAAGCAGTGCGGGAGCGAGAACTACCCCCTGCATCAACTCCATGAAGTCTACGGGCCAACCGGAAGGCAGGCGGAAGCCTTTAGAGCGGCAGGAACTGCGGTGGGGGTGACACGGACAGGGGACGGAACTCCATACATTAGTGTTGTGTCCCTCGACCAATGAGGGGAGGCTGCCGTGCGAGGCAGCCTCCCCCCTGTTTTCAGGCGTCTGTCTTCCTCAACCACAGATCCGGAGAGTCTTTATGGGCTTACCCACACACCATCGTCAGGCACAACCACAGGGTTACCCACCACATCATAGAGCCCAGTTATCTCTTCAACCGGCCGCATGTCGAGTATTCGCGGAGAACTGAATGCTGTATTCACTGTTACGGTGAGCACGTTGCCACTCACATCGAAGTCCATATAGGCATGCTTATGCAGACGCAGATATCCCTCGCTGGTGGATCCCGTTCGGTCTATTTCGATATAGTCCGTGATAAAGACATCGTTGCTGAACGTGAAGGTCATCTTGTCACCGATGTGGCTGCCGAACAGGTCGCCTTCGCCTTCATAGACAACTGATAGGAGCTCAGCATACTTGTTCTGGTTCCAGAACTCTAGGATGTCCTTCCAGCCAAGAATCTCCGCACGGTCGTCGCTCCGTTCGTCGAACAGAAGATGCCCCGCAGCTGCAGCAAACACCGCCGCAACCGCAGGCGGCATCACGCACCCCTTAACGCTATAGTTCAGCGCAGCCGCGATGAACTGGTAGGACAGGATTACGTCAGCATTGCCACCTCTGGGAGGAGTGTTCAGCATGCCCAGCAGTTGTTCGGCTTCAAACTCATAATCGCATTCCCATTCTGGATCCGGGTCCGCCAGCCACTGCTTCCAGTATCCCTGCCCATAACGGACACACTGGTTGTCATTGTCCGCCAGCGCCACCGCAGGCGCCAGCCCCATGGTCAGCACCAGCGTTAGTGCCAGCACTATTGCTCCTAGTTTCCTTATCATTGTCTCCTCCTTGTTGTTGGTCTTATCTTGCCTTATCGCCCACTTGATTGGGGAGTGGGCGTCTGCCTAGCACACGATCCTGACTTCCATAAGCATCACCCCCTTCAAAAACATAAAACCGACCCAAAATGCTTTCGGGTCGGTTTCACCACTGGCTCCACACCGCCCAGGTGACCAGATTACAGGCGGCGCTTCACAGCTTCCCTGCGTGGTACTCAGTTGTTAAGGTGCCGGTGTTCCGTTCTCTACTGTATTAGTCGCAGAACTCCCAGAAATCCCTCACGCCCCGTGCCGCGCAAACGGCAATCGGCCTGACAAGTGGACGTTGGACTCCTGTCACCCTCACCTTAGTCCTCTTCCGTCAAGTGAGAGGAAACGGGGGTCTGGGGGCACAGCCCCCAGCGCCTCTGTCATCGCGAGCGAAGCGTGGCGATCCTATCCGCCAGAACCCCGCGGAGACTGCTTCGTCGTCCCGATCTAATCGGGACTCCTCGCAGAGACAGGAAGAGCAATAAGCCATCAGCGGTCAGCGGAGAAGCTGTCATCGCGAGCGAAGCGCGGCGATCGCGTCCGCCCGAGCCCCTCCGAGACTGCTTCGTCGCCTACGGGCTCCTCGCAGAGACAACAAGAAATGTCATCGCGATTCCCGATATCATCGGGACGCGGCGATCCCGTAAGGAGTCTGCCGCGCCTCGCAGAGATAAGGGAAACCCCCGGGAGGCGGGGAGCCTCCCGGGGGTTCGGCTGGTCATTCAGCGCGGTGGCTGAATCGTCAGCGGGGAAAGACGCTGCTACTCTGGTAGCACTGGTAGCAGAGGTTCCAGTTCAGCCCAGGCATCGGGATGGGGTTCGCACCACTCAACCACGCCATGTGCAGAAACCCAGAAACCACCATCTTCATCTACCTCGAAATCGCAGAGCTCGAATGTGGCCGATAGGCCGTCCGCAGCGATCTCAGGGCTGTAGGGGAACAGGCCGGGTGCCGCGGTGGGCTGTGTGATGGTAGAACGTCCGCGCCTGACCGTCTCCTCGGGCAGTGGTGTGTCACCGATCCAGAGGTGCGCCTCGATGAGCTCGTAGTCCAGGTCGGTTATTTCGTATGTCACCGTCACACACTCGGTAGTGGAATTCACCGCTACGGTGAGCGTTCCGACCAGGGTGCCCCTGTTGGTGTCGTTCTGCCCGGCTCCTGCCCAGAGCTCCCAGTTGTATTCGGCATCTTCCAGGCTGGTGATGTAGTTGGTCCAGCCCCAGGCGTTGGACGGGTTGCGCGGTATCTTGTTGTTGTGCCGCACCATCCATGTACCGTTGTCCATAACCTCATCCCCGTCCGCGTCTCCACCGTAAGCCCAGATGGTGTCATCGTCGCAGACCAGCTCGGGCGTGTTGATGAAGTTGTAGAAGGTGCCCGGGTCTGCGGGATTGGTCGCACCGGCGGGAAGAGTGACGATGTGGACGCCAAATGTTGGGGCCTCGGGGTCGGGGTACACCTGCTGCCATCCTTCCTTGAGGATCTCACTTATCCTGTATTCGCCTTCCTCCAGGTCGGTGAAGCAGTAGCTGCCGTCGGCTTCGGTGAGAATGGAGTCATAGTAACCGTAGGCCTCTCCATCCCACATCTCGATGGTGATGTTCCAACTGGCCAGCGGTATGACTTCGCCTTCCCAGTCTGCGTACTTGAAGCCGCAGATCTGGTAGAGCTCCTCTATGGTCACCTCGCAGGAGTCCTCATCCCAGACGGGGTTGCCCAGGACGATGACGGTGGCGTCGACCCTGGCCGTGTTGATCAGCGGGTCGGTGTCGGTTTCCTCAATCGCGCGGGCGTAGGTGTAGGTGTCGCTGTCGCCGATCGCCAGGTAGTCAACGAACCAGGGAGAGAGGTCTCCCATCAGGCTATCGGTAACCACCACGTTCTCCAGGTCAACCTCACCGGTATTCTCGATGG
>PXES01000195.1 GCA_003564655.1 Paracoccaceae bacterium | reverse complement strand
GGTCTATCTGCGGCGGTTCAACATCATCATGGCGCTGCTGCTCGTCGCATCGCTTTTCCCCGTCTTGTGGCCATGAGCCGACTGCCTCCGAGTCGCGTGCGTGTCGTTATAAAGTTTGACCGGACGTTTGACCTTCGACCTCTCGACCAGAGATGTTACCGACCAAGTGGACGAAAAAGATTGACGACAATCGGTCCATCATTTATATCGCCCGAGTGGTCGAAAAAGGAGTTCATCATGACCCAAACCATCCTTCTGGCCGGTGCGACCGGTCATCTCGGGCAGGCTCTCGGTCAGGCCCTGTCGGACGCAGGCTATCGCGTGCGCGCGCTGGTGCGGCGTGAGGCGCAACGCGCAATCGTCGCACCATGGGCGGCACAGGCCGTGATGGCGCAGGCGACGGAACGCGGTCAGCTCGATGATGTCGTGGGCGACGCTGACATCGTGTTGAGTGCCATCGGGATTACTCTGCAGAATGACGGTGCAACCTATGATGCCGTTGATTACGCCGCCAATCGCAACCTGCTGGACGCGGCGCTCACTGAGGGCGTCGGGCATTTCGCCTATGTCGCCTCGCTGGGGGGCGAGCGGATGCGGGATCTGCCGATGACCGCAGCGAAGGAAAAGTTCGTCGATGTACTGAACGCAGCGCCGATCCGCGCCACGGTGCTGCGGCCAAACGCGCTGTTTCATGATTTCGAGGCACTGCTGGCTCAGGCCATGACCGGCCGTATCGCCCTGGTCGGTGACGGATTGGCGCGCCTGAACCCGATCTCGGAACGCGATGCGGCGGCGCGGATCGTTGCCGCGCTTGCAGCGCCGGAGCGGGACGTGCCCTTTGGCGGACCCGAGGAATGGACCTGGCGCGAGATCGCCGAGACTTGCTTCCGGATCCTGAACAAGCCAGAGAACATTGTCACGCTCGACCGTGAGAAGATTGCCGCCACCGTCGAGATGCTTCCCCAACTCACGCCCGAGACCGTCCATGGCGCGCTGACCTTCCATCTCACGATGATGGGGCAGGACAGCCTTGGCCCGCGCTGCGGCGCGGACCGGCTGGCGGACTGGCTGGCCGCGCGCGCGGCGGCCATGAAGTTGGAGGCTGCCGCATGACACAGGTTCCCTCTTCCTCCCTCGTCGCAGTCCCCTGGTGGCTGCACGAACTGCACGGAACGCACAGCACACGGCGCGATTTGGCACTCGTGCAGGGCTGCGCATGGGGCGTCACGGCACTTGTGGCCGCGCTGGCCTTGGCCGAGGGGCTGCCGTTCTGGGCTGTGGCGCTCCTGGCGCTGCTGGTGGTCGATATTGCCGGCGGCGTGGTGTCGAATGTCACACCCGGCACCAACGCTCATTACAATGCCAGCCGGCGCGTACGGGTCGTGTTCCTTGCGCTCCATGTGCTGCAACCTGCGGCGCTGATCTGGCTGTTTCCCGGCTGGGCGGCCGTCATTATGGCGGTGACAGTGCTGACGTTGGCCACAGGTTTCGGGATCGAGTTTCGCGGCCGACGTGCCGACGCGGCGCCCGTGGCCGTTGCCTCGGCAGTCGCGGTCATTTCGCTGATCGTGCTCACCCCTGCGGTCGTCGGGCCAGCCCCGTTCATCGGGCTGCCACTTATCCTCGTGCTTTACGTCCTCAAGGTTGCCGTGGCATTCCCGGTGGACTGGCACCCGAACGCGAGGACCCATGGCTGATGCCGAAGATCGTCGATCACGATGCGCTCCGGGCCGATCTGGCCCGGCGCGCGATCCCCGTCTTTCAGGCCCATGGCTATCACGGCATCGGCATGCGCAAGATCGCCGAGGCGCTGGGCGTGCCGAAAAGCTCGCTCTACCACTATTTCCCGACCAAGCAGGATCTCTTCATCGCCTGCACCGAGGCGCTGGACCTGGCGCCCGCCGCGCCGGACCCGGACCCGGACCCGGTTGCAGCGCTGGCGGCGATGATCGTCGGGATGGAGGAGAGTTTCGGCGGAGAATTGCGCCTGATCGTGGATTACATCGGCGCCCGGTCAGGGGCAGAAATCGCCGAGGACGCGGCGCTGAAGCTCTATCGCGAGCGTATGGACGCGGCGATCGTTCAGGCTGTCGGACCGGATCGTCTGCCGCTGGCGCGGGTCCTGATCTACGGCGTGCTTCTCGACCGCTGGCTCGCCGGTCGGGCTGACGGCGACGACGAGCTATACACGCTGCTCGATGCTGCGCTCAGGGCTCGCGCGACTGACACCGAGTGAGACCGAACTCCTTTCTGCCGCTTACAGAGATGATCTGCCCGGCCCCTTCGCGGGGCCGGGCAAGTCCGGGCGATCACCCGGCGTCTGACGCGTCGCGTCGATCTTTCCAGCGGCCGCGGAAGCCGTCATCCTTCGAGACCGGGCGTTCGCTGCGCGGACCTTTACGCCGATGTTGCGCCCGCATGTCGTCGTTACCTGTTCCAAAGCGGACATCCGTGATTTGCCCAGACCAGAAGGGCAGAATCTCGCCCCCCGCCACGCGCGAAACCTCGAACGTCATGGGCACGCGCACTTCGCCGACCAGCCGGTGATCCGAGCGGGTCACAAGCTCGCCGGGGCCGTGGTAGGAGGTGGTCAGGTCGCCATCCTCCTCAGCCTCCAGGCTGATCAGCGCGCCCCGCTCGTCGAAGCGGGCGATCATGCTGGCGCGGTGGCCATGCGCCACGACCACGGCGCGCGCGCTGGTGTCGTCAATTGCCTCCCACGTCACCAGACCTCCGGGCAACAGAGCATAGGGGTTTGTCGGTGCCTCCAATAGCCAGCGGCGCAGCGAGAGGCGATCGAGTTCGGGCGAGCGGTTCTCGTCCATTACCGAGACAGCCGAGAGCACCCGCGCCTCCATCTCCATGGCACCGTCGATATAGGCATCATAAGCGACCGCCCGGATCGGCCCCCAGAGTGGCGTGTCGGCCGAGAACACCAGATCCGGCGTCGCGGTCGCAACGACCTGCCGCGCCGTTGTTGGCGCGAAGCTCTCGGTCCCCGGGCGGCGGAAGTCGCCCTTCTGGTCGAAGGCGATCCAGGCGGGAACTTCGGCTGCATCCTCGGGCACGCCGTGCGGAAAGGCAAAGGCGAGGTAGCGTTGCACCGGCACCGGCAAGTCCGAATGGGTTTCCGGGGTGAATGACGGATGGTCCAGGGTCGCGTGGATCAGGCTCCGCTCGAAGCCGGCGATCTCCTTCTGCGTTGCCTTGCCGGACCAGGCGAGCCAGCCAGCGGTGCCCAGCACGGCGACCGCGCCGCCGATCAGGAAAAGGGTTCTTCGCTTCATCCTGTGTCTCCTTTCATCTGGATGTGAGAGGTGTTGGGCGCGCGCTGCGCAGCGCCCGAAGCGCCAAGGCTGCGGCAACCAGCGCGGCGACCAGGCGCAGCGCATTCAACGCGCCCCAGGCGTCGGCATAGCCGGGCCACGCCGCTCTGAGCGTTTCCGCATCAGCCATGTCGGCAAGCTCCCGATTCAGCGGCACGTTGCCGAGGGCCGTGACG
>PXES01000193.1 GCA_003564655.1 Paracoccaceae bacterium | reverse complement strand
CGGTCGCTGGTTCACGTGTGGCGTGGGCAACGTATGGGCAACAGACTCCTCGGGCTTATGCATATCACGAGCTTGTGATCACCTTATTCTGACTTGAAGCCGATGGGCTGGGGTGTCGGCCCGTTGATGTAAGCGCTGACCTGATCGACCCGCCAGCGCACGCATCCGCGCGAAAGATGCAAGAGTTCCACAGGACATCCCACGGCACCGGGACGATGCTGTGTTTCATGGGCCATGGGCTGATGGAGAATCGCAACGGCCTGATCGTGCAGGGCGACCTGACCCGGGCCGACGGCCATACCGAGCGCAACGCAGTTCCGGACATGATCCACCGCCACTCCCCCGGGTCGACCCGACGCCTGACGCTGGGTGCCGACAAGGGCTATGTCGCGGGTGAATTCATGTCCGGCCTTCGGCAGGCATGTGTCATGGAGTAGCGTGATTCGCGATCGATCTGCGTGCGGGCTGTCAGCCTCAGGCGAAGGGATTTTCGTTTCAGGCTGAATTTTGGCAGGCGCGAACAAAACGACATGAAAAAAATAGAATAAATCGCTCTGAAATTTTCGAAAAATAAATAACGAACAAACAGGGGTTGATAGCGAAAATATTCTTGCGCGCATCGGGCGCACCGACGTAGCGTGGCCGCGCAATCATGTTCGCGCTGGGGAGGGCCTATGACACGATCCGCGAGAGCCAAGACAGATCCCGCAGGGGTCGTCGACCTGCTGATCATAGGCGGTGGCATCAATGGGTGCGGTATCGCCCGCGATGCGGCGGGGCGTGGGTTGTCGGTGGTGCTGTGCGAAAAGGGCGATCTGGCGGGCGCGACCTCATCAGCCTCGACCAAGCTGTTTCACGGGGGCTTGCGCTATCTGGAGTATTTCGAGTTCCGGCTTGTGCGCGAAGCGCTGATCGAGCGCGAAACGCTCTTGCGCGCGATGCCGCATATCTCCTGGCCGATGCGATTTGTGCTTCCATATCATAAGGATATGCGGTTCGAGAGTGATACCCCCACCTCCAAGCTGCTGTCCTTCGTCATGCCCTGGATGCGCGGGCGGCGCCCGGCCTGGCTGATCCGGCTGGGGCTGTTCCTTTATGATACGCTCGGCGGCCGCAAGATCCTGCCCGGCACATCGACGCTGGCGCTGAAGGGCCGGCCCGAGGGCGCGCCCCTGCAGGACCGCTTCGAGAAAGCCTATGAATATTCCGATTGCTGGGTCGAGGATTCGCGCCTCGTCGTGCTGAACGCGCGCGATGCCGAGGCGCATGGGGCGCATATCCACACCCGGACCGAAGTGATTTCGGCCAGTGTCGAGGATGGGATCTGGCATGTCACGGCCAAAACCGAGCACGAAACGAAAACGATTCGCGCGAAAATGCTGGTCAATGCCGCAGGCCCCTGGGTTGGCGATGTGATCCACGGCAAGCTGCGGCTCAACAGCCGCGAGAATGTCCGGCTGGTGCGCGGCAGCCATATCGTGACGCGCAAGCTTTACGACCATGACAAATGCTACTTCTTCCAGGGCACGGACGGGCGGATCATCTTCGCCATTCCGTATGAGCAGGATTTCACCCTGATCGGCACCACGGATGCCGAACATGATGACCCGTCGCGCGCACCCGAATGCACGGACGCCGAGCGCGACTATCTGTGCAATTTCGCCAGCCAGTATCTAGCGACCCCCGTGACCTCGGCGGATGTGGTCTGGCGCTATTCCGGCGTGCGCCCGCTTTATGACGATGGCGCCAGCTCGGCCACGGCGGCAACGCGCGACTACACGCTGAAGATCGACCGCAGCGCGGGCGCGCCGGTGCTGAACGTGTTCGGCGGCAAGATCACGACATATCGGCGGCTGGCGGAATCCGCTGTCGCGAAGATCGGCACTGAACTGCCGCTGGCGCGCGGGGCCTGGACGGCCGGTGTCGCATTGCCGGGCGGTGATTTCGCGCATGACGGGGTGAGTGACCTGATCGCCGGGCTGCGCCACGACTACCCCTTCCTGACCGAGCGCTGGGCCGCGCGGCTGGCGCGCGCCTATGGCACCGAGGCGCGCGACATCCTTGGCGAGGCGCGCGCGGCCGCCGATCTGGGCCAGGACTTCGGCGCGACACTGACCGAGGCGGAGGCCCGCTGGCTGATCACCCGCGAATATGCAAGAACCGCCGATGACATACTCTGGCGGCGGTCCAAACTCGGGCTGCGGCTGGATGCGGACCAGCAGGCGGCGCTTGCCGAGTGGGTGGCGGGCGAACTGGCCGCCAAGGGCTTGCCCGCACCCGCCTGATAACGCAGTCTCGACCCAACGCAGCGGAGGAGGTTTTCATGGGCACCATTCTGGCGCTTGATCAGGGCACGACATCCAGCCGTGGCATCATATTCGACGCGAACCAGCAGATCAGAGCCATCGCGCAGGAAGAGTTCAAGCAGCATTACCCGGCCTCTGGCTGGGTCGAGCATGACCCGATGGATCTGTGGGCGACCACGGCGGCCACGGCCCGCGCGGCGATCGAGAAGGCGGGCCTCTCGGCGCGCGATATTGCCGCCATCGGCATCACCAACCAGCGCGAGACGACGCTGGTCTGGGACCGCAAGACCGGCAAGCCCATTCATAACGCGATTGTCTGGCAGGACCGGCGCACGGCGGATTTCTGCGCCAACCTGCGCGATCAGGGTCATGAGCCGATGATCACCGCGCGCACCGGGCTGCTGGCCGACCCGTATTTCTCGGCCACCAAGCTGAAATACATCCTCGACACGGTGGACGGCGCGCGCGAGCGGGCGCGCAAGGGCGAGTTGGCCTTTGGCACGGTCGATAGCTGGCTGATCTGGAACCTGACCGGGGGACGTGCGCATGTGACAGACGCCACCAACGCCGCGCGCACCATGCTTTATGACATCCACAAGGGCCGCTGGAGCCGGACGATTTGCGATCTGTTCGATATCCCCGCCGCGATGCTGCCCGAAGTGCGCGATTGCGCCGCCGATTTCGGGATGACGCGGCCTGATCTGTTTGGCCACGAGATCCCGATCCTCGGCATTGCGGGCGACCAGCAGGCGGCGACCATCGGGCAGGCCTGTTTCACCCCCGGCATGCTGAAATCGACCTATGGCACGGGCTGTTTCGCCGTGCTGAACACGGGCGAGACGCCTGTTGCCTCGAGCAACAAGCTCTTGACGACCATCGCCTATCAGCTGGACGGCACGCCGACCTATGCGCTGGAAGGGTCGATCTTCATCGCGGGCGCGGTGGTGCAATGGCTGCGCGACGGGCTGCGCGTGATCCGCTCGGCGCCGGAAACCCAAGCGCTGGCCGATCAGGCCGATCCAAGCCAGGACCTGATCTTGGTGCCAGCTTTCGTGGGGCTTGGCGCGCCCTATTGGAAGCCAGAGGCGCGCGGCGCGGTCTTCGGGATGACGCGCAATTCCGGCCCTGCCGAATTTGCCCGCGCGGCGCTGGAGTCGGTGGGCTACCAGACCCGCGACCTGCTGGAAGCGATGCAGGCCGACTGG
>PXES01000051.1 GCA_003564655.1 Paracoccaceae bacterium | reverse complement strand
CGCTCGGTGATGGCGCTGGCCTTCAGGTCCGAGCCCTGCACCCGATAGCCATGCGTCATCAGCACCTCGGCGATGCCCGACATGCCGATGCCGCCGATGCCGATGAAATGAATCGGGCCGATATCGGTTGGCAGTTTGGTGGCGGGGCTCATGGGGCCTCCTTTCGGGCAAGGGTTTCGACCAGCGCGACCAGCCGGTCGGTTGCGTCGGCCCGCCCGGCCCCCAGCGCCGCCTGCGCCATCTGGCGCGCGCCCTTGGGGTCGGTCAGGATCGCGTGCAGGCTTTCGGTCAGCGCCGCGGCGGTGAATTGCGATTCCGGGTAGACCACCGCCGCCTGGACCGAGGACAGCATCTTCGCATTCGCGGCCTGATGATTGGCCGTCGCGGCGGCATAGGGCACCAGGATCGCGGGCCGCCCGATCACCGAGATATCGGCCACGGACGAGGCTCCGGCGCGGCTGATGACAAGCTGGCATTCCGACAGGCGGCGCGGGATATCGTTGAAGAAGGGCGCGATCTCGGCGGCGACACCACCCGCCTCATAGGCGGCGACGACGCGGTCGATATCCTCCTCGCGGGCCTGATGCGACACGCTCAGATTGCGCCGGATCTCCTCGGGCAGCGCGGCCACGGCGGCGGGCACCACATCCGACAGGATCCGCGCGCCCTGGCTGCCGCCGATGACCAGCAGCCCCATCGGGTAGTCGCCGGGCGGGATGTAGCCCGCGCCCGCGCGCTCCAGAACGCTCGCGCGGACGGGGTTGCCGGTGAACTCGCTGGCGATGCCATCGGCCATCTGGGTCGGGCTGGTGCCGCAGGCGACGCGGTTGACGCGCCGCGCGAAGGCCGCGTTGACGCGCCCCAGCACCCCGTTCTGTTCATGGATCATGCGCGGCACGCGCAACAGCCACGCCGCCGACAGCGCGGGGATGCTGGGGTAGCCGCCGAACCCCACCACCACACGCGGCCGATCAAGGATCATGCCCCCCACGGCGGCCGCCACGCCGCCCAGGATGCGCAGCGGCACGGCAAGCTTCGCCGCGAGCCCACCCCGCGCGAAGGTCGCGGCACTCACCTCGGCGATACGCACCGCGTCGGGAAAGCCGCCCGCATAGCGCGCGCCCCGCGCATCGGTCGAAAGCGTCACCCGCCAGCCGCGCGCCAGCATCGCCTCGGCCAGCGCCTGGGCGGGGAACATGTGCCCCCCCGTGCCCCCGGCGGCGATCAGCAGAAGTGGCGGCCTGGCCATGGTTTCACCCTCAGGATTGTGCGCGCCGCGCGAGCAATTCGCCGATCTCGCCCTGCGGGCGGGTGCGCGTGAACGCCAGAAGCATACCGATTGCAATCCCCGTCGCAAGGAGCGAGGACCCCCCGTAGGAGACAAGTGGCAAGGTCATGCCTTTCGACGGCAACAGCCGCACCGCGACGCCCATGTTGATCAACGCCTGCAGCGCGAACATCACCACCAGCCCCGTGCCCGCCAGCCGGATGAACATGTCCCGCTCGCGCATCAGCCGGAAGAGCGAGCGCAGCAGCACCGTGGCGAACAGCGCGATGATGAACAGCACCAGGATCAGCCCGTATTCCTCGGCCGCCACCGCGATGATGAAATCGGTATGCGCATCGGGCAGCGACCATTTCACCCGCCCCTCGCCCACGCCCGCGCCGAAGAAGCCGCCCTCGGAAATGGCGTTCTGCGCGAAACCCATCTGCGTGCGCGGATCCACATCGGCAGCAAGGAAGCCGTCGATGCGACGCGCGAAATGCTCGGAGTTGTTGTAGAAGAACCAGCCCCCCGCCAGCACGAGGCTCGCCAGCACGATCAGGATCAGCATCGGCGCCCCGGCGAGGAAATACATCGCCATCCAGCCCGCCGCCACCAGCGCCGCCTGCCCGAAATCGGGCTGGATCACCAGGAGCGCCAGCACCAGCATCAGAAAAGCCAGCGACAGCATCTTGCCGGGCGGGCCATCGGGTTTCTGCCCTGCCGCCAGCAGCCAGGCGGCGAACACCGCCAGCGCGGGCTTGACGAATTCCGACGGCTGGACCGAGCCGAAGCCGAGGCTGAACCAGCGCACCGCGCCCTTGCCGAAATCGGTCCCGAAAACCGGCAGCAGCATCAGCGACAAGAGCCCCGCGAAAAAGCCCAGTACCGCCAGCCGCCGTATCCGCTCGGGCGACATCATCGACACGAGGATCATCGCCGCCACCCCCATGAGCCCGTAGACAAGCTGGCGCTGGACATAGAAGAAGGGCGGCAGCCCGTTGCGCGCGGCCAGCGGCGGCGAGGCGGCGAGCCCGACCAGCAACCCAACCGCCATCAAGAGCAGCACCGCCGTCAGCGTCACCTTGTCGAGCGTGCGCCACCAGCGCGACAGGATCGCGTCCTCCGCCCGGATGGGCGTGGTGCCATAGACCATTTCCGTCATGCGACTGCCTCGATCATCCCGCGCGCGGGGCCGGTTTGCCGTGCCGTCCGCGTGCCTGTTCCTGCCTCAAACGCCCGTTTTCCGGGTCTGGGCGGCAGGGTATCGCGAAACCCGTGTCCGATCCAGCAAAAAGACCGCTCAGCGCGGCAGCGCCCGGCCCGTTCGGCGGGGGCGCGCCCGCGCGGGCAGCGGGATGGGCACCATATGCGCCGCGCGCCCGGTCAGGATCGCATGACCCTGCGGCACCAACGCCTGCAGCGCCGGGTGGTCGCAGTCCAGCCCGCCGGTATAGGTGCCAAAGGCAGGCAGGATCAGATGCGCCGCGCCGAGCAGAAAGACCGGCCCGCGCTGACCGGCAAAGGCCAGCTTGGGGTGATAATGACCCGAAATGTCGGGGCCCTGCCCGGCGATGTGGCGCAGCGCGATGCCCGCCTCCGCCCAGGCCTCGCAGACGGTACCGGGCAGGCCGCCCGCGCGCGGGTCGTGATTGCCCGTGACCCAGATCGCCCGGCGATCCGCGGCCAGCGGCGCCAGCAGCCGCCCCAGTTCCGCCCCCGCCGCGTCATCGTCAAACGTGTCGCCCAGCGCGATCAGCCGCCACGCGCCCGTGGCGATGCATTCCGCCTGCAAGCGGGCGAGGGTCTCGGCGCTCTCGTAGGGCGGCAGCAATGCGCCGCCACGCCGCGCCATGCGCTCGGACCGGCCCAGATGCAGGTCGGCCACGATCAGCGTCGCAGTGGCAGGCCAGAACAGCGCGCCCGAGGGCCGCGCCACGAAATCCTGCCCCGCAAAGCTGACGCGCCTGCCTGCCATGCCCCGTTCAGCCCTGACTCGCGGCCACGGCAGCCTCGAACTCGCGGCACAGAAGGCCGATCTCCTCCCCCCCGACCGAGACGCGGAAGAACCCCTCGCTGATGCCCAGCCCCGCGCGCGCCTCGGGCGTCAGCCCGCGATGGGACGAGCTTGCCGGGTGCGAGAGCGTGGTGCCGATATCGCCCAGCGTGGGCGCAAAGGGGATATTGCCCGCCGCGCGCACCAGCCGGTTGGCGGCCTCTCGCCCGCCATCGACCTCGAAGCTGACCAT
>PXES01000007.1 GCA_003564655.1 Paracoccaceae bacterium | reverse complement strand
GCGCGCCTCGCTCGCGCGCGGGGGCGTGGCATGACCGGCGCGGCGCACCACAACAGGAAAGGGGCGAGATGATGGACGGCTCCAAGGGATTTCAGGACGCCCAGACGGGCGAGCAGAAGATTCGCAACTTCAACTTGAACTTCGGCCCGCAACACCCTGCGGCGCATGGGGTTTTGCGGCTGGTTCTGGAACTCGACGGCGAGATTGTCGAGCGCTGCGACCCGCATATCGGGTTGTTGCATCGCGGCACCGAGAAGCTGATGGAAAGCCGCACCTATCTGCAGAACCTGCCCTATTTCGACCGGCTCGACTACGTGGCGCCGATGAATCAGGAGCACGCCTGGTGCTTGGCCATCGAACGGTTGACGGGCGTCGAGGTGCCGCGCCGGGGCTCGCTGATCCGGGTGCTCTATTCCGAGATCGGGCGCATTCTCAGCCACCTGCTGAACGTCACCACGCAAGCCATGGATGTGGGCGCGCTGACGCCCCCGCTCTGGGGGTTCGAGGAGCGCGAGAAGCTGATGATCTTCTACGAGCGCGCCTGCGGGGCGCGGCTGCATGCCGCCTATTTCCGCCCCGGCGGCGTGCATCAGGACCTGCCGCCCGAGTTGCTGGACGATATCGAGGAATGGTGCGGCACCTTCCCGAAGGTGCTGGACGATCTGGACTCGCTGCTGACGGAAAACCGCATCTTCAAGCAGCGCAATGCCGATATCGGGGTGATCTCGGAGCAGGAAATCCTCGACTGGGGCTATTCCGGCGTGATGGTGCGTGGCTCGGGCCTGGCCTGGGATCTGCGGCGCGCGCAGCCCTATGAGTGCTATGACGAGTTCGATTTCAAGATCCCCGTGGGCAAGAATGGCGACTGCTATGACCGCTACCTCTGCCGCATGGCCGAGATGCGCGAGAGCGTGAAGATCATTCTGCAAGCCATTGAAAAACTTCGCGCGCCCGAAGGGCAGGGCGATGTTCTGGCGCGGGGCAAGATCACGCCCCCGCCGCGCGCCGAGATGAAGACCAGCATGGAAGCGCTGATCCATCACTTCAAGCTTTACACCGAGGGCTTCCATGTGCCCGAGGGCGAGGTCTATGCCGCGGTCGAGGCGCCCAAGGGCGAGTTCGGGGTGTATCTGGTCGCCGACGGCACCAACCGCCCCTACCGCGCGAAGCTGCGCGCGCCCGGTTTCCTGCATCTGCAAAGCATGGACCATGTCTGCAAGGGGCACCAACTGGCCGATGTGGCCGCCATCATCGGCACCCTGGATGTGGTGTTCGGGGAGATTGTCCGCTAATGCTGCGCCGCCTGCACCCAGACCAACCCGAGAGCTTCGCCTTCACGCCCGACAACCAGAAATGGGCCGAGGCGCAGATCACCAAATACCCCGAGGGCCGTCAGGCCAGCGCCATCATCCCGCTCTTGTGGCGCGCGCAGGAGCAGGAGGGGTGGCTCTCCCGCGCGGCGATCGAGCATGTCGCCGGAATGCTCGACATGGCCTATATCCGGGCGCTGGAAGTGGCGACCTTCTACTTTATGTTCCAGCTGCAACCTGTTGGATCGGTTGCCCATATCCAGATTTGCGGCACGACGAGCTGCATGATCTGCGGGGCCGAGGATCTGGTTGCCGTGTGCAAGGAAAAAATCGCCAAGCGCCCGCATCAACTGTCGAAGGATGGCAGGTTCTCGTGGGAAGAGGTCGAGTGCCTCGGCGCCTGCGCCAACGCGCCCATGGCGCAGATCGGCAAGGATTATTACGAGGACCTGACCACTGAGAGCTTCGCGACGCTGCTCGACGAGATGGCCGCTGGCAAGGTGCCGACCCCGGGGCCGCAGAATGGCCGTTTCGCGTCAGAGCCCAAGGGCGGGCTGACGACGCTGAAGGACTATACGGGCGAGGCGGCGAACGGCTCGGTCGCGCTGGCCACCCGGCTGGGCGACACGCTCAAGCGCATCGACGGGACCGAGGTGCCGCTGATCGCGCCCTGGCAGGGGGTGGACGAGATCAAGCCCGTCGACAGTGCCACGATCAAGGCGCATGAGCCCAAGCCCGGCATGGTCACCCCGGTCGACGACACGGGCGTATGCAAGCAGGAGGCGCGTGCGAAGACCCGCGCCAAGCCCGAGGCGGTCGCCAAGGGCGCCGAGATCGACGAGAGCATCGGCACCAAGCCGGAAATGCTGAAAAAGGCCAAGGGCAGGGCCGATGATCTGAAGAAGATCAAGGGCGTCGGGCCAAAGCTTGAAGGGGTGCTGAACGATCTGGGCGTCTACCATTTCTGGCAGGTCGCAAGCTGGGGGGACAACGAAGTCGCCTGGGTCGATGAAAATATCGTGGGGTTCAAGGGCCGGGTCAGCCGCGACGACTGGGTGACGCAGGCCAAGGCTCTGGCCAAAGACGCCAAGAAGGATAGCTGACAGACAGGATGCGATGTGACCAGACGACCGGACAAGGACGACATGGCGCGCGCCCGGCAGGCGCGGCTGGCCGCACTTGTGATGGCCGTCACGATCGTCGCCTGGGTGGTGCTGGGGTGGATCGGTCGCGACTATGGCTGGGACCCGCGCTACGCCTTTCTCATCGATTTCGCCGCGCTGGCGGGGTTCGCTTTCGCGATGATCGTGACCTTCCGCGTCTGGCAGCAGGGCCGGTCGAACAAGTGACCGGCAGCAAGGGGTAAGAGACGACATGCTCAAGGATCAGGACCGCATCTTCACCAATCTCTACGGGATGCACGACCGCTCGCTGCCCGGTGCCATGGCGCGGGGGCATTGGGACGGGACCAAGGGGCTGCTGGACAAGGGCCGCGACTGGATCATCGACGAGATGAAGAAATCCGGCCTGCGCGGGCGCGGCGGGGCGGGGTTCCCGACGGGTCTGAAGTGGTCCTTCATGCCCAAGGAAAGCGACGGCCGGCCCGCCTATCTGGTGGTCAATGCCGACGAATCCGAGCCCGGCACCTGCAAGGACCGCGAGATCATGCGGCACGACCCGCACACGCTGATTGAGGGGTGCCTGATCGCGTCTTTCGCGATGAATGCCCATGCCTGCTACATCTACATTCGCGGCGAGTATATCCGCGAGAAAGAGGCGTTGCAGAACGCCATTGACGAGGCGTACGAGGCCGGGCTGGTGGGCCGCAACGCCTGCGGGTCGGGCTGGGATTTCGACATCTACCTGCATCACGGTGCGGGCGCCTATATCTGCGGCGAGGAAACGGCGCTGCTCGAGAGCCTCGAGGGCAAGAAGGGGATGCCGCGCATGAAGCCGCCCTTCCCGGCGGGTGCGGGGCTCTATGGCTGCCCGACGACGGTGAACAATGTCGAATCCATCGCCGTGGTGCCGACCATCCTGCGGCGCGGGGGGGCGTGGTTCGCGGGCTTCGGGCGGCCCAACAACACCGGCACCAAGATCTTCGCCATCTCGGGCCATGTGAACACGCCTTGCGTGGTCGAGGAGGAAATGTCGATCAGCTTCGAGGAGTTGATCGAGAAACATTGCGGCGGCATTCGCGGCGGCT
>PXES01000377.1 GCA_003564655.1 Paracoccaceae bacterium | reverse complement strand
CTCTGGGCGCGGGGTGTCGGTGCTGCCCGACTGGGTGCTGCGCGAGGTGCGCTACAACGCCGATTACATCACCCGCCCGCTGACCGAGGCCGGTCTGACCCGGCGGCTCTACGGCGCCGTGCGCGCCGAGGATGCGGCCAAGCCCTTCATGGCGCATGTGCTGCGGCTGGCCCGGACGGAGCCGGTGAAGTTGCAACGAGGCTAGGCCCCTTCCCTTCGCGCGGCCTTGCGCGTATAGCCGCGCCCGAACCCGGACAGGAGCGCCCCATGCAAGGCAGTGCCAATCTCACCGTCATGATCAACGCCGCGCGCAAGGCGGGCCGCGCGCTGGTCAAGGACTTCCGCGAGGTCGAGAACCTGCAGGTGTCCTCCAAGGCGGCGGGGGATTTCGTCAGCCGCGCCGATATCGCCTCGGAGAAGATCATCCGCGAGATGCTGACCGAGGCGCGCCCGAATTACGGCTGGTGCGGCGAGGAATCCGAGCCCGTCGCGGGCAAGGACCCGACGCGGCGCTGGATCGTCGACCCGCTGGACGGGACCACGAACTTCCTGCACGGGCTGCCGCATTGGGCGGTTTCCATCGCGCTGGAGTTCAAGGGCGAGATCGTCGCCGCGGTCGTGTTCGACCCGGCCAAGGACGAGTTGTTCGTGGCCGAAAAGGGCAAGGGCGCGTTCATGAACGACCGCCGCCTGCGGGTGTCGAATCGCGACCGGATGATCGAATGCATCTTCGCCACCGGCGTGCCCTTTGCGTCGAAAAAGACCTTGCCCGCCACCTTGCAGGAACTCGCGCATCTGATGCCGGCCTGCGCGGGGGTGCGGCGCTGGGGGGCGGCGGCGCTCGACCTCGCCTATGTCGCAGCGGGGCGATTTGACGGCTATTGGGAGCGCGAGTTGAACGCCTGGGATATCGCCGCCGGGGTGCTGCTGGTGCGCGAGGCGGGCGGCTTTGTCGCGCCGATCCGCGAGGGCGACAACGTGCTCGAGTGCGGCGAGGTCGTGGTCGCCAACAGCGCGATCTTCGAGCCGCTGGTGAAGGTGCTGCGCAAGGGCTGAGGCGTCGATTCGACACTGCGATTCCGTTGTTGACTAAACTTCTCGGATTTAATACCTGACAAGCTTTGTAGGAATTGAGCAGATGATCTGCGAAAGGGAAGCGCGAGGTTGCGCGGTACCGGGGCCCTGTTCCTGCAAGGACCTGAAACCCGACGACAAAAGGACCATCTCATACACATTCTTCGCAGTTCGATCTTCGCGCTGGGGGCGGTGGTCGACATGTTCGCGCCGCTGCCGGAGGCGCTGGTCGCCGATGTGCCGACCGCCTATCGCGACCGCGAGAATCGCTGGGTCTCCACTTCGGGGCGCTGTCGGTCTTCGCCCGCGTCACGTTGCCCACCATCCACCCCGGCGTGGTGGTCGGCATGGTGCTGGTCTTCGTCATCGCGATGAAGGAGTTGCCCATCGCCTTCCTGCTGTCGCCCAGGGGCTTCCGGCCGCTTTCGATCACCATGTTCTCGCGCACCTCCGAGGGCATGCCGATGGAGGCCGCGCCCTATGCCGCAGCGATCCTCGTCTTCTCTGCCCTTTTCGTGGGCGTCGTTTTGCGCCATGACAAGAAGGCCGACTGAAACGCTCGATATGCCATGAACGAGCCGCCCAAGATCCTCAGCTTCAAGATGCCCGCCGAGGCAACCCCGCTGGGCTTTCGCCCCAAGCGGGCCGAGACGCTGCTGGACGTCCAGCGCCTGCGCCGGGTGTTCCGCGCGGGCGACGCCCCGGCGGTGGAGCGGGTGACCTTCGATCTGTGCGAGGGCGAGTTGATGGCGCTGCTTGGCCCCTCGGGCTGCGGCAAGACCACGACCCTGCGCATGATCGGCGGGTTCGAGACGCCCGATGAAGGGCAGATCCTTCTGCGCGGGCGCGACATCCCCCGCCTGCCCCCCGAGGCGCGCGGAATCGGCTTCGTGTTTCAGGATTACGCGCTGTTTCCGCATCTGAGCGTACTGGAGAATGTGACCTTCGGCCTACGCAAGCTGGCACGCGCGGCGCGCGTGGCGCGCGCGCGCGAGATGCTGGCGCTGGTCGGGCTGACCGGGCTCGAGGCGCGCAAGCCGCATGAGCTGTCGGGCGGTCAGCAGCAGCGCGTGGCGCTGGCGCGCACGCTGGCCGTGGCCCCGCCGCTGGTGCTGATGGACGAGCCCTTCTCGAACCTCGACGCCGCGATGCGTGTCGAGACCCGCCAAGAGGTGCGCAAACTGCTGAAGGCGGCAGGCTCGGCGGGGATACTCGTGACGCATGACCAGGAAGAGGCGATGGCCGTTGCCGACCGTATTGCAGTGATGGACCGGGGGCGCGTGGTGCAGATCGGCTCGCCGGACGAGCTGTATCGCAACCCGGTCTCGGCCTTTGTGGCATCTTTCATGGGCCGTTCGAACATCCTGCGGGGCAATGCCAATGGGATGGTGGTGCAGACCGAATTCGGCAATCTGCCCCTGACGCGCGCCGCCAATGGCACGGTCGCCCTGTCGGTGCGCCCTGAACAGATCATGCTCGAGCCCGATCCGGACGGACCGGCCTCGGTCGTCGGGCGCGAGTTTCGCGGCCATGACCAGCTTTACTGGGTGCAGGAGGGCGAGCGCTGCATGCTGGTGATCTCGGGCGCGGGCGCGACCTTCGAGGTGGGCAGCCGCGTTCGTCTGCGCATCTGCGACTGTGTCGTGCCGCTGGGCTGAGCAGCCCGAACCGGCTCAGCCCCTGCGAAACAGGCTGTACTGAAACGCCTGCGTGCTGCCCCAGGGTGTCTGGTGCAGGTGCCTGCGCTCGGCGATCAGGTCGACCCCGGCGCCCAGCGTTTCGGCCAGTGTCTGCGGCGCATAGCGCATGACCGGCAGGCCGCTGCATTTCTCTGGCCCGTCCAGTGCGAAGGTGGCGATGACAGCGTGGCCGCCCGTCTTCAGGCTGTCGCGCAGCCGCGCGATGTAGGCGGCGCGATCCTCGGGCGCGGTCAGAAAGTGAAACACGGCGCGGTCATGCCAGAAGTCGAAGCGCCGCGCGGGCTGCCAGCGCGTCACATCCGCCACGGTCCAACTCACGCTGGCGCCCGCTGCACCCAGTCGGGCGCGGGTCGCATCCAGCGCCGCGCCGGACATGTCGAGCAGGGTGATATCGCCAAGCCCGCGCGCGAGCAGCGAATCGACGAGCCGCGATGTGCCGGCCCCGATATCGGCTACCGACGCATCCGCGTGCAGGCCGACATGGTCCAGCAACTCCAACGAGGCTGCCGGGCTCGGCTGATGCCAGCTCAGCTCGTCCTCATGCTTTTGGCTGTAAACTGTTTCCCAATGCGCCTGACGGCTCATCCCCGTTTCCTCCGGTATCGGACGCGCGGCCGAATCCGTAGCAGGCCCGCGCTGTTTCGGCCAGTTTCCGCGCGCGCTCAGCGCCGCCAGGGGCTAGGCTGGAAGCGGCGCTTTCGGGTGACCTTGGGGATCGGCGAGCGGACGAAGTCATAGCGCGCCTCGGG
>PXES01000010.1 GCA_003564655.1 Paracoccaceae bacterium | reverse complement strand
TGGCAATGGCCGTTTCCAGCGCGAACAGCCCCTCGTCGCGGGCGTAATGGCCCAGCACGCGCGGAAAGCTGCCCCAGAGCCGCGGATGCGGTCGCCGGTCACGCGGCAACCCGTCCGAGCCAACCAGCGATGGCCCGAAGGCCAGGATGCGACGCAGATCAGCCTCGTCCATCTGGTGGTAGATCGCGCCGCCGGGTTTCAGCTGCTCCAGCGCCTCGGCCTCGGGCACGCCCCAGTCGGCGGCGATATCTCGCAGGTCGCGGCCGACGGCTTCGGGGTGGCTGTCGGACCAGCTGACCGTGACCTTGTGGCTGTCACGCGCGAAAACGGGGTTCAGCACCGTCGAGGAGGCCGTGTAGGGGTAGACATCCAGATCGACCGCCATGGTGCGGCGCGCTTCGGCGATCATCGCAAGCGTGGTGCGCGACAGCCCGAATGCGGCATCCCCGCAGCATTTGTGATGCGATATCAGGAGGCGCGCACCGGTCCGGCGCGCGATATCGAGTGTTTCCGCCACCGCCGAGACGACGCCGCTGCGTTCGTCGCGCATATGGGTCGTCCACAGCCGCCCCGCCTGCGCGACTTCGCCAACCAGCGCGACGATCTCTTCGCTGGCAGCGAAACGTGCCGGCGGATAGGCGAGCCCCGTGGACAGCCCCGCCGCCCCCGCCGCCAGCGCATCCAGCAGATCGGCGCGCATGGCGGCAATCTCGGCCGCAGTTGCGGGGCGGTCCAGATCGGTGCCCATGGCACGCACCCGCAACACCGTGTGCCCCACCAGCGGGACCACATTCAGATCCGGCCCCGCCGTGCGCAGGGCAGCCAGATAGTCGCCGAAGCGCGGGTAGAGGAAGGCGTCGCACCCGCCCAGCAGGTCGAGCGGCGGCACCTGTTCCGACAGCTCCGCGGGCAATTCCGGCGCCAGACTGACACCGCAGTTGCCGGTCACGACCGTGGTCACGCCCTGGCTGAGCTTCGACAGCATCGCGCCCGGTTCCAGGGCGATCGCGTCGTCATGGGTATGCACGTCGATGAAGCCCGGCGCCAGCGCCAGTCCAGTCGCATCGATGATCTCGCCGAAACGCCCCTGGATCTGCGGGCCCATGCCAAGGATCAGGCCGTCAGAGACTGCAAGGTCCCCCTGCATGGGAGGCGCCCCGTCACCCGTGTGCAGCGTGGCGTTCCGGATCAGAAAATCCCCGGCGAGTGGACTTGCGTCTTCCAATACCCCTTCTCCATCCCTATGGCCGGGCGTTGTCGGCTACGGCGCATCGATCAAAGCCACACCCCGACGCTGTAAATTAACTTGCACTGTGTCAAGCATTTTGAAATCTGTGTTACAGAGGCCGTAAGAGAAGTCGAAATGCAGGACAACGATCTGAGCACACTCACGCTCACCGAACGGCTGAACGCCATATACAGTGCAATGACGGCTAGCGAGCGCAGGATCGTGGATACCTTGCGCGACAGACCGGGGGAAATCGCGGTGCTGACCGGCAAGGAACTGGCCGAACGCGCCAGGGTTTCAACGGCCACCGTTTCGCGTTTGTTCCAGCGCCTCGGCTATGAATCCTATGACGAGGCACGGCGGGCCGCGCGCAATTTGCGGGCATCTGGCTCGATCTTTCATCTGTTTGATACCGCCGGGCGCGAATCACCCGGGCCGCAGCACCTGGTCACGGCACATCTGGCCGAGGAAGCCCGCGCGCTGGAGGCCACGCTCTCGATGCTGGACCCCGCGACCGTGCGGGAAGTCGCGACTGCCCTGGTCCAGGCCGAGCGGGTCTGGTGCGTGGGGTTCCGCAACAGCCATGCGCTGGCGGAATATGCCGCAACGCTTCTGGCGTCGGTGCGCACGGATGTCGCATTGCTGGCGCATGGCGGGCGCAGCCTGGCAGAACGTCTGGCAAATGTCGGCGCGGGCGATGTCGCGCTGGTGTTCGGGATGCGCCGACGGATGACGCATTTCGCCCCGTTGATGCAGGCGCTCAGCGACAGCGGCGCCAGGACATTGCTGCTCGCCGACCGCAGCGTGCGCCTGCCCGACCCGGAAAAGCGCCCCGAATGGACCGTGATCTGCGCGATCGAGACCGAGCAGCCCATCGACTGCTTCGCCGGACCCTTTGCCATTATTCGGCTGCTGGCTTTGCAGACATTGCGCTATCGCGATACCGTCGCGCATGACATGCTCCAGCGCGTGGAACAGTTGCACTCGCAGCTTGGCGAGCTGGAGTGATCCCAGAACGGTGTCGTGGCTGCGGATAAACCGCAAGTCCACGCTTTCGATCTCTGGTCTTCTGCTTCAGGCCTGTGGGTATTGCGCCCGCGCAACCTTGCAGACTCCACCCGGGCACGTGTCCACCGCGTGAGGATGGCGGGGCACGGCAGCTGTGGCGAGGTCACTCATGACATCCGACAGCAACACCGTCACGCGCAGGAACCCAGTCAAAGGGCATTGTTGCAGAAAGGCGGCTTGAGGCGTGACTGCCCCTGTCCCCTTCGGCTTCGTGCCACGCGGACGATATCGGCTGTGCCGAGGGCGAAGAAGCGGTTCATGAATGAGCAGGCGAACGCCATGTGTTCGAGAGAGCCTGCGAATGATGCTGATGTGGATTTCGCCGGTCTGGCGGTCTGCGTCTCGTGCGGCGACAGGTTCGCCGAAGGCTTTCAGGTCGAGCCGGTGCACGCCACCGGTTCGCGTGAACCGGCGAGGGCATCCTCGCCTCGATCCGGCTTCGAGCATGGGTATCCTGCCCAGCGCTTCCGAGACATGCCCTGCCATAGTATCGGGTCGCGCGCAGGGTTTCGTTGCGGACGCATGCCGCCGAGCAGTTTTCTTTCCACAATCGACCAGTCTTGCGGATCGGGATGATCGGGACCGCGTCGCGCGCGAGGATCGCGCTATGGCATCGCCGAGCTTGGCTATGCTGGCGACCGCATGAACGACATGCGCCGCCTGATCGACGCAGGCAACAGCGACATCTTCGACGTGCTGGCCTATGTGGGCTTCACCCTCGCCCCGCTGGCGCGGTCCGAGCGCGCCGAGGCTGCCCGGTCCAACGGGCTGGGCGGCTACGAGGCAGAGATGCGGCAGTTCCTCGATTACGTTCTTCATTCCTACGAAGTTAGGGGCATTGAAGAGCTGTCTAACGGCAAGATCAGGGATTTCCTGCGGATCAAGTATGGCAGCACAAGTGATGCCAAGGCCGCGTTGGGATCAGTGGCCGAGATATGGCACGGAGACTGCGTTTGGATCTGGCGGCGGCTGGGGCCGACTCGGCCGCTGGCGAATACTGCGGATTGATACCTGCGCCTTCGCTGCGCTAAGTTGCGAGCTAGCTTCTGTCCCGCCCTCACGCCGTCCCGCTAAGTCTTTGATTTTATGGCGCACCCGATAGGATTCGAACCTATGACCTCTGCCTTCGGAGGGCAGCGCTCTATCCAGCTGAGCTACGGGTGCCACGCCACGGTCTATACTGGCCCGCGCGGGTCTGTGCAATCGGATATCGCCAAAACGCAGCGGGTCGGCCCACGTC
>PXES01000140.1 GCA_003564655.1 Paracoccaceae bacterium | reverse complement strand
CGGATCACACCGCTTCTGTGGCACTGAAGGCCTTTTCCCTGCATGCGCGTCATGGCATCGTCGCGCGGGCAGGGAAAGGGATGGCATGCAGATCGAGGAAACCGCGCTCCCGGGTGTGTTGCTGATCACGCCGCGCCGTATCGCGGATGCGCGCGGCTGGTTCAGCGAGACGTGGAATCGCGCGGCGTTGGCGCAGGCGGGCTATCCGCTGCCCGATTTCGTGCAGGACAATCACAGCTATTCCGCAGCCCGCCACACTCTGCGCGGGCTGCACTACCAGCGCCCGCCCCATGCGCAGGACAAGCTGGTGCGCTGTTCGCGCGGGGCGATCCTTGATGTCGCGGTCGATGCGCGAAAGGGATCGACCAGCTATGGCCAGCACGTCGCCGTCGAACTCGCGGCCGCGAGCGGTGCGCAGCTTTTCGTGCCGCAGGGCTTTCTGCACGGCTTTCTGACGCTGACCGAGGATTGCGAGGTGCAATACAAATGCAGCGAGATCTACGCGCCCGACTGTGACGGGGCCGTGCGCTGGGACAGTGTTGGCATTGACTGGGGCACCACGGCCCCGCAGCTGTCGAAGAAGGATGCCGCCGCCCCGGTCTTCGGCGATTTCGACAGCCCCTTCGTGCTCTGAGGCAACCGCGCGTTTGGCCCCGCGCGCCAGCGCGCGCGGGGCGCTTTCTCAGCCGATGATCGCGTTCAGCCGCGCCGAGGGACGCATGACCTTCGCCGTCTTTTCCGGATCGGTCCGGTAATATCCGCCCAGATCGACCTTCTGCCCGCGATCCGCGCGCAATTCGGCGATGATCTCGGCCTCTCCCTCGGTCAGCGCTTGTGCCACGGGAGCGAAATGCGCGGCCAGATCGGCGTCTCTGGTCTGCTCGGCCAGTGCATGCGCCCAGTAGCGCGCAAACCAGTAATGGCTGTCGCGGTTGTCGGGCTCGCCGGGTTTGCGGCGCGGCGAGTTGTCATTGTCGAGATAGCCCTGCGTCGCCACATCCACCGCGTCGCCCAGCACCCGCGCCTTCTCGTTGCCTGTGGTGTCGGCCAGAAAGCGGAAACTCTCGCCCAGCGCGCAGAATTCGCCAAGGCTGTCCCAGCGCAGATGGTTCGTTTCGACCAGCGCCTGCACATGCTTGGGCGCCGAGCCGCCTGCCCCGGTCTCGAACAGCCCGCCGCCCTGCATCAGCTTGACGATCGACAGCATCTTGGCGCTGGTCGCCAGCTCCAGGATCGGGAACAGATCGGTCAGATAGTCGCGCAGCACGTTGCCGGTAATCGCGATGGTGTTCTCGCCCTTGGTGATCGTCTCGAGGCTGGCGCGCGTGGCCGCCCGCGGTGCCATGATCTCGAAGCGGTCGGCGACGCCCTTGGCCTCGAGGATCGGCTTGACCATCGCGATCAACTCGGCGTCATGGGCGCGGTTCGCATCCAGCCAGAAGATCGAGCGATAGCCCGTTGCCGCCTGCCGGTCGATGGCAAGCTGCACCCAATCCTCGATCGGCGCGCGGCGGGCCGAGGCCGAGCGCCAGATGTCCCCGGCCTCCACGTCATGCGAATGCAGCACCGAGCCGTCGTCCAGCCGCATCTCGACCGTGCCTGCCTTCGGCACCTCGAAAGTGGTGGGGTGGCTGCCATATTCCTCGGCCTTCTGCGCCATAAGCCCGATATTCTGCACGGTCCCGGCGGTCGCCGGGTCCAGCGCGCCGTTTTCCTTGAAGAAACGGATCGCCTCGTCATAAACCGGCGCGTAAGAACTGTCGGGGATCACGCAATTCGCGTCGTGTTCCTTGCCATCCGGCCCCCAGCCCTTGCCGCCGCCGCGGATCAGCGCGGGCATCGAGGCATCGATGATCACGTCTGATGGCACATGCAGGTTGGTGATGCCCCGGTCGCTGTCGACCATGTACATAGGGGGACGCTCGGCCCGGACCTTCTCGATCGCGGCCAAGATCTCGGGCCGGTCCTTCACCCGCGCCAGCAGATCGCCCATCCCGGATGCCGGGTCCACCCCCAGCGCCGCCATTTCGTCGCCGAATTCGTCAAAGACGGGCTTGAGCCACATGCGCACAGCATGACCGAAAATGATCGGGTCCGAGACCTTCATCATCGTGGCCTTCATATGCAGCGAGAAGAGCGTTCCCTCTTCCTTGGTCGCCGCGATCTCGGCGGCAAGGAACTCCGACAAAGCACGCGCCGACATGAAGGTCGCGTCCACGACCGTTCCTTCGGGATAGGCGACGCCCGATTTCAGAACTGTCTCCGTCCCGTCAGCGGCCTTGAGCACGATATCGGCCTTCGCCGCGCGGGGCAGGGTCGCCGACACCTCGTTGGCGAAGAAATCCCCGCCGGTCATCGAGGCGACACGCGTCTTGCTCTCGGGCGTCCATTTCCCCATGCGATGCGGGTTCTTCTGCGCAAAGGACTTCACGGCGCTGGCCGCACGGCGATCGGAATTGCCCTCGCGCAGCACCGGGTTCACGGCAGAGCCCTTGATCGCATCATAACGTGCACGGGCGTCCTTCTCGGCATCGGTCCCGGGCTTCTCGGGGTAGTCGGGCAGGTCGTAGCCCTGCCCCTGCAACTCGCGGATCGCCGCAACAAGTTGCGGCACCGAGGCCGAGATGTTGGGCAGCTTCACGACATTGGCCTGTGGTGTCTTGACCAGCTCACCCAGCACCGCGAGGTCATCGGGAATGCGCTGGTCTTCGCGCAGATGGTCCGGGAACGCCGCGATGATCCGCCCGGCCAGCGAAATATCGCGCGTGCCGACGCTGACCCCGGCCGCAGCGGCAAAGGACCGGATGATCGGCAGAAGCGAGGCCGATGCCAACTCGGGGGCTTCGTCAACCTTGGTGTAGATGATATCGGGCGTGGTCTGATCGGGCATGGCGCAACTCCTCGAAATTTTCGCGCAGCATAAGCGAAGTCGGGCGCGAGGTAAACAGTGCACAATGGTATACAATGAATTTTCGCGCTAACACGCCATGCTCTTCCGACAACACGACACAGTACAGGATGCCGCCTGCCCGACTTACGACCAGCCCCGGTTTTCTTGCCAGAAATACTCACTTCTTCCGCACGGGCCTTGCCCGGGCGAGCGCCCGCGAATGGCCATGGGCGGGTGGGTGGGGCCGTGAGCGGGCGCTTCTTCCGCCGCTTGCGGCTCAGGCCGCGAGGCTCGCGTCGAGCGCCGCCAGAATCGCATCGCCCATGCCAGAGGTCGAGACGGGGCTGCCGCCTTCGGGGCCCATCAGATCGGCCGTGCGCAGCCCGTCGGCCAGCACCCGC
Source organism: Paracoccaceae bacterium (assembly GCA_003564655.1). Taxonomy (GTDB): domain Bacteria; phylum Pseudomonadota; class Alphaproteobacteria; order Rhodobacterales; family Rhodobacteraceae; genus Roseinatronobacter. The sequence goes on along the minus strand of PXES01000140.1, from coordinate 11,923 downwards.
TCGACCGCGGCCTCCAGCCGCGCGGCCTCGTTCCCCTGATCGAAGGAATAGCGCAGCGCCATGGCGAAGCTCAGGATGCAGGCGATCGGGTTGGCCTTGCCCTGGCCGGCAATATCGGGGGCGGAACCATGCACCGGCTCATACAGCGCCTTGGGCCGGCCATTTGCCATTGGCGCGCCCAGCGAGGCCGAGGGCAGCATGCCCAGGCTGCCGGTCAGCATGGCGGCCAGATCGGACAACAGGTCGCCGAACAGGTTGTCGGTGACGATCACGTCGAACTGCTTGGGCCAGCGGGTCAACTGCATCGCGCCCGCATCGGCATACATATGCGACAGCTCGCCCTCGGGGTAATCACGCGCCACCTCGGTCACCACGTCGCGCCACAGAACCCCCGATTCCATCACATTCGCCTTCTCCATCGAGCACAGCCTGCGGTCGCGCTTCATCGCCAGGTCAAAGGCGGACCGCGCCACCCGCGCGATCTCGGATTCGGTGTAGCGCTGGGTGTTCACGCCCACGCGCTCATTGCCCTCGCGAAAGACCCCGCGCGGTTCACCGAAATAGACGCCCGAGGTGAGTTCGCGCACGATCATGATGTCGAGCCCCGCGACCACCTCTTTCTTCAACGACGAGAAATCGGCCAACGCGTCGAAACACTGCGCGGGGCGCAGATTGGCGAAAAGGTCCATTTCCTTGCGCAGCCGCAACAGCCCCCGCTCGGGTTTCACGCTGAAATCCAGCGCATCGTATTTCGGCCCGCCAACCGCGCCCAAAAGCACCGCGTCGGCGTCCTGCGCGCGCGCCATGGTGTCGTCGTGCAGCGGTGTGCCATGCACGTCATAGGCCGCGCCGCCGGCCAGATCCTCGCTGACGTCGAATTCCAGCCCGCGCCGGGCGCCAAACCAGTCGATGACGCGGCGCACCTCGGCCATCACTTCGGGACCGATCCCGTCACCGGGCAGGATAAGCAGGGAGGGGGTGGGCATGGATTATCCTCTCGTTGATCACCGCACTCGCTAGTCGCTGCGCAAATCACCGTCAAGCCGACATGGTCGTATTAGGCGGCCGGGGTCGGATATGTTATGCTGCGCGCCGGAGACCTTGGGAGGGTTTGACATGGCACGCCACAAGATCGACCATCCGAAAGACGCGCGGCGCGAGCGGCTGGTACATTTCCTGCGCATCGAGCGCGAGCAGTTGCCGGGAGAGCGTTCCAGGACGCTGATGTTGCGTCTGCAGCGTCGTGCGCATCAGCGGCTCAGAGCCTTCACCCGGATCGCCCGTGGTCAGAGCGTCTGAGATTTCTTTCGCTTCTGGTTTTTGCTAAGCCCGTAGTGGGTTCAGGCGAAGTGAGAGCGTCGGGTGACAGAAGCGTCGCGGTTTGATGCGGTCGTGATCGGGCGCAATGAGGGGGCACGGCTTGGTGCGGCCCTGCGCGCGGCGCAGGCCATGGCAGCCGAGGTCGTCTATGTCGACAGCGGGTCGCGTGATGACAGCGTGGCACAGGCGCGCGCCGCCGGTGTGCGGGTCATCGAGCTGGACCCGGCGGTGCCGTTTTCGGCCGCACGGGCGCGAAATGCGGGCTTTGCAGCGCTTGGAGGCGCGTGCGCCAACTGGGTCCAGTTCATCGACGGGGATTGTATCCTGCAGCTAGGCTGGCCTGCCCGTGCAACCGCCTTCCTGCTGGAGCATCCAAAGGCGGGGCTCGTATTCGGGCGTCAGTACGAGGCCCGGCCCGATGCCTCTGTGTTCAATTTCCTGATCGATTGGGAGTGGGACAAGCCGCTGGGACCGCAGGCGCTGAGTGCAGGTTGTGTGATGGTGCGCGCGGACGCGCTGCGCGAGGTCGGCGGATATGACGAGACGCTGATCGCGGGCGAGGATGACGATCTTTGCCTGCGCCTGCAGGCGGCCGGCTGGCAGACCTGGCGCATCGAAGGAGAGATGACCGAACATGATGCACGGCTTCTGACGCCCGGGCCCTGGTGGCGGCGGACAGTGCGGGCGGGCTACAGTTTTGGCGCGCTGGGCGCTCGACACGGGGCAGCGGGACGGGCGCAACGGCTACGCGCGGTATTCTGGGGCGGGGTGATGCCGCTGCTCGCGCTGCTGGGCCTTGTGTTCTGGTTCGCACTTTTCGTGTTGGTCGTGATCGCTGTCGGGCTGTGGCTTGCGCGCCAGACGCTGCGCTTCACGCGTATGGAACTCGCCCCGGCGCGCGCCCTGACCATTGCCGGGACGCTACTGTTAGGCAAGTTTGCCGAATTGCAGGGACTTATGCGATTCTGGATCGACCAACGTCGGGGCACACGTCGCGCCCTCATCGAATACAAGTGAGCCGGTGCTTCAGCGCCGGATTGACAGGGCCATGGCGCGAGCCCGTCGGCCCGCGAACGCAGGGTCTGAACTTCGGGGGCCGTTCGTTTGCTTTTCGGCCCACCCCGCGCGCGGTGTCTCAGGTGCGCGCCTTCTCGAAGGCGGCCCAGGCGCGCTCGAACGCGGCGAAGTCGAACCCGTCGGCGCGCGCTGGGTCGAGGACCAGTTTCTCGGTCTCGAGCAGCTTTGCGATACCATCGGCCAGACCCGGGATCCCCTCGGGCGGGATGACCACCGCCCCGTGGCGGTCGGCATGGATCAGATCGCCTTGCGCGACGGTCAGCCCGAACACCCGCACGGATTCGCCCAAGCTGCGCACATGCACGAAGCCGTGGCTTGGCCCGATGCTGCCCGCGATCACCGGAAAGCCGTCAGGCAGGTCGCCCAGATCACGCATCACCCCGTTGGTCAGCGCGCCCGAGAGTCCGAATCCCTTGTGGATGGTGACATTCACCTCGCCCCAATAGGCGCCGATGCAGTCCGGGTAATCCAGATCCTCTATCACCGCGATCGCGGGTTTCGGCGCGTCGTGCATGGCGCGGTAATAGGCCATGCGGCGGGTGCGGATCACCTCTGGTGCCTCGGTCGGGGGCGTCCGGGCCGCGATCTGTGCCGTCACGGCATACCCGACCACCGCGCGCCCGGGATCGGAACACAGCACCGTGCCGCGACTGAAGGCATCGAAGCCGCGCTTGCCCTGCACCACCTCGATGGCGTTGCAGACTGTGGGCGTATCGACGCGGGCGAGAAGGTCGAGCAGATCAGGTTTCATGCGGCAAGCCAGTCCTTGAGGGCAGAAAGCGTGAGGGCAGGTTGTTCGAGCGGTGGCAGATGTCCTGCGCCGGGGATGATAACCATCCGCGATTGCGGCATCAGGCTGTGCATCAGCTCGTGCCGGTCGCGGGGGCATGGGCGATCATCTTTACCCATCAGAATCAGTGCGGCGCCGCTGAATCGGCGCAGCGTCGCGGTGCGGTCGGGGCGGTTCTTCAATGCCAGCGACTGGCGGCGGAAGACCTCTGGCCCCAGATCGCGCGCCATCGCCATGCAAAGATCGAGCGTGGCAGCGTCGTCCGGGTCGGCAAGGTAATTGGGCTTCATCTCGTCGCGCATCACGCCGTCCAGATCGCCGCCCAGTGCGCGGGCGATCTGGGGGGCGCGGCGGGCGGCAGCCTCGGGCGCCTCGGCCAGCGGGTTGGTGTCCATGAGCGCCAGGCGTTCCACCCGTTCGGGCGCCTGTTCCAGCATCTCCATGGCGACGATCCCGCCCATGCTCAGCCACGCCAGCGCGAACCGCTCGGGCGCGGTGCGCAGGATGGTGGCGGCCATGTCGGGGATGGTCTCGCCTTCGGTCGGCAGGGCGTGATGAACAGTACAGGGCAGCGCCGAGGGCAGATCGCCCCACATGCGCGCGTCGCACATCATGCCGGGGATGAGGACCAACGGGCTCATGCCGCGCGCCGCGCGCCTTCGGCCAGTGTGGCGAGCTTGGCCCAGGCGATTTCCGGGTCCACCGCACCGAAACCCGCAAAGGTGCCGAAGCCGCAATCGCTGCCCGCGATGACACGCTCGGGGCCGACGATTTCGGTGAAACGCTCCAGCCGCTGCGCGACCAGTTCGGGGTGCTCGATGAAATTCGTCGTGGTGTCCACCGCGCCGGGGATCAGCACCTTGTCGGGCGGGATATCCGCCGCACGGTCCCCGAACACGGTCCATTCATGTCCGTGGCGGGGGTTGGCGGTCTCGAACAACAAATAGCGAGCGGGCACGCGCATCAGCAGCGGGAACATGGGGGCCATGTCCACATCGCAGCAATGCGGGCCCTCATAGTTGCCCCAGCAGATATGCAGGCGGATGTTGTGGCGCGGCAGCCCGTCCAGCGCACGTTCCAGCGCCGCCACATGGGTTTCGGCGACCTTGACGAACTCGGCATCGCTGAGGTCACTGAACAGCATGTGCCGCGACAGCGCCAGATCCGGGCAGTCGAGTTGCAGCGCCAGCCCGCCCTCAAGGATGGTGCGGTATTCGTCGCGCATCGCATCCGCCAGCGCGTCGAGATAGGCCTGCCGGTCGGGGTAATGGGCGTTCTGCAGGAAGAGCGAGATCACCCCCGGCGAGGCCGCGTTCATGAAGCCGTGTTCCACCCCATGCGCCGCCATGGCGGCTTTCAGATTGGCGATATCCTTTTGCAATTCGTCCTGCCCACGGCTCTCGACCGGCCCGGTGCATTGGGGCCGCGCATAGGTCGGCGTGCCGCCCGATTGCGCCAGCCGTTCCAGAAAGGTCGGAAACATCTTCAGGTCGGCGGGCGCGTTGCGCGGGCTGTCCCCGGAAAACCCCGTGTAGCGGTCCTTGACGTAGGTGGCGTAGCTGATCTTGGAGCATTCGCCATCCGAGACGATGTCGATGCCCGCCTCCTTCTGGCGGCGGACGTTTTCCATCACCGCATCAGTCATGCAGGCGTCGAAGGCGGACGCGTCGAAATCCTCGCCGCGTTCGCGGGCGAACAGGAAATCCACTACCGCCTGCGAGCGGGGGAGTGAGCCGACATGGGTGGATCTGAGCGCCATGGGTATCCTTTCAGGGGGTTGTTTCGGTCAGGAAGGACAGGTCGAGCACGGTCTGACGCGTCACAGCCCCGTCGAAGGCCGCGAGGTCGTGCATGGCGCCGGGGAAGGCGATGCAATCCAGCCCGGCGGCGCGAGCGGCCCCGAAGCCGTCGGGGTTGTCCTCGATCGCCAGCGCGTCGGCAGGGTCCAGCGCCAGCGCGCGGAGGGCCGCGTGATACACATCCGGCGCAGGTTTGGGCTGCGCCACCTGCGCGGGGTCCAGCACCATGTCGAACACCTCGTGGCCCAGCGCGGTGGCAGTCAGCAGCGCGTCGATATTGGCCGCCGAGGTGGTCGCAGCAAGCGCGAGTTTCCAGCCGTGCAGCCGCGCCTGCGCCATGGTTTCGGCCACGCCGTCACGCAGCGCGATCCCGGTCAGCAGGCGTTGCTGGAACAGGCGCGATTTCTCGGCGTGCAGCGCATCGGCGTCCACGCTTTCGCCCCGGCTTTCGGCATACCGCACGATCCGGTCGCGCCCGCCCGAGATGGTGAGCATCGGCGCGTATATCTCCGGGGTCCACTCCCAGTCCAGCCCGGCAGCCCGGAAGGCGCGGTTGAACGCATCGCGCTGCAGCTCCGAGGTTTCCGCCAGCGTGCCGATGGAGCCGAAGATGAGTGCCTTCATGGTCTGTATCCTTTCGAGAGTGTCGGGCGCGTGTTGCGCGATGTCTCGCAGGTAGCCCGCACGCCCCGACAGCACAGGGAAACTCAAGGCAGCCGCGCGGTCGGCCCGGCGGGGTCGTCCGTACCGATGACACGGTAGAGGCTGGCCTCGCCGGTCATGGCGGGTTGCAGGCTGTGGGTCTTGCCCGCCGGGACGAGGCAGGTATCGCCGGGGGCGAGCGTTTCCTGCCCGCCGCCCCAGTCGAGACGCCAGTGCCCGCGCATCGGCATCAGGATCGTCGGGCGGTCGCACGTCTCGGGGGTGCCGGGGGCAGAGGCGCGGGTGAGGAAATGCACCTCGAAACCGGGGCGGTCGCGCAGTACGCCATTCGCGCCGATCACGGTCGCGGGCTCGCGATCAGCTAGCGCCATCAGGTCCCAGTAGCGGGCGACATGGTTGGGCAAAACCTCGGCCGTGCTGGGCTCGGGGTAGTGGGCGAGCTCGGCTTCGGTCAGCAGCGGCATGGGGGCGACGCCTTCGGGCAGGCTTTGGCCCTGCTTGCTGTCATAAAGCTTGCCGTTCTCGCCCAGCACCAGCCCGTGATCGCGCGCATCCTCGATTACCTGCGGGGCCCAGATCACGCCGCCCCCGGCATCGTCGCCGCCGAGCACGGCCATGATCATCCCGTAATCAGTGCCGATATTCTCGAACCCACGGAAGATGCTTGTGGGGATGTTGAAGATATCGCCTTCTTCCAGCGTGACCTCGCCTGCGGTTCCCCAACGGCCCCAGAAGAAACGCCAGCGACCCTTGAGCACGAAGAACACTTCCGCCGTGCGGTGCGAATGCAGCGAGTTGCGGCAGCGCGGTGGCTGGCCCGCCGCGCCGATATTGAAGCCCGGCGTCTCGCGGATATGCACATGCTGGTCGGCGCTTTCCGAGACCCCGCCGCCGATGATGGTGAAGTTCTCCTTCTGGTCCGAGCCCGGCGTGTGGGCGTCGATGAAGGCGGTCTTGCAGGGTTGCAGCTCGCCATAGCGGACGATTTCGGGAGTGGCGTCGGTTGTCATGTCTCAGCCTCCATGCAGCAGGATCTGTTTCCAGATCGCGGTTTCATCAAAGAGCGTGTATTCGCGCCGGATGCCCCACCCGGCGCGGCCGTCCAGCCCGCCCCAGGGGCCGAATTCGGCGTGGGTCGCGGCCATCACATGCACGCGCGCGCCGGTCGGCGGGCCGAAGGCGCCCCAGCCATCATGCGTGCCTTCGAGCGACCAGCGCACTGCGGCGCGCGGGGGCATCATCGGGTCGTCGCGCCCGATGACGTGGTGGATCTCGAACCGGGCCGAGGGGAAGGCCGCGCGCAGAGCCATCCAGAAGCGTTCGGCCCCGTCATGTGAGCAGGTCTCGACCCCGCCGGGGTAGTAGAGATTTGCGGCGCGGTCATAGACCTGCGCGATGGCCGACACCTCGGCCTCCATGATCCGGCTCAGCGCGTCCGCAAGCCGCGCGCCCCATTCATTGTCGTTGCCGCGCCCGGTGTAGGGGCCGGGGCGGTCGATCTCGGGGGTGAAGGGGCGGGGGCAGGCCTCGGGGCCGCCCTCTCGGGCGATCTGGTCGCGCGCCGCGTCGCGCGGGCACTGGCCCATCTGCCGGACGATGGCGCCGTTGTCGCGGATCAGCCATTCATCGTCGATGGCATTCGCGCGGGCGTGGCAATCGGCAATGATCCGGTAGCGCAGCGCGGTGCCGCTTGCCGGGCCGAAGGCCCCGTCGCCCAGATGCGTGGCGGTCGAGAGGATGCGGTGCGAGGACAGCATGTCGTCTTCGGGTGTGCCGGACCAGATCACATCCTCGCCCAGCAGGCGGCGGTCGGGAAACTCCGCCAGCGTGGCCATGGTCGCTGCGATGACACCGGCGTTGCCTGTGGACACGCCGCCGGGCATCCGCACCACGATATCGGGCGCATACCAGCGGTGGAGGCCCGCCAGATCGCGCCCCTCCCAGATCGCGCGGGTGATCCCGAGGATGTAGTCGGGGAGATCGCGCCATTCGGGGTCAAAGCCCTGCATCGACCCCTCCTTCCGGTTGCCGGGCCGAGCTGCGCTGGATCAGCGGTGCGTCGATCTCGACGCTTTGGGCGGCGCGGTGCGGATCGGCGATTTGCGCAAGCAGCGTCTCGACCGTAGCATCGACCATGCGGCCCACGGGCTGGCGCATTGTCGTCAGGTCATAAGCCCCCCACGCGGCCATCGGCACATCATCATAGCCCACGACCGAGATATCCTGCGGCACGCGCCAGCCCATCGCGCGCAAACGATCGATCACGGCAAAGGCCATGTGGTCATTGCCCACGAAGATCGCATCGGGTGGGGTCGCGGCCTCGACCAGCGTCTGTGCGGCGCGGGCGGCAGTATCGCGGTCGAACATACCGTCAAGGGTGGCAAGCGGCGCGAGCCCCGCCTCGGCCAGCCCGTCTGTGAGCCCCTGCGCGCGGTCGCGCCCGGTGCTTGCGCCCTGCCAGACGCTGATATGGGCAATGCGCCGATGCCCGCCCGCGACCAGGAAACGCGCAACCTTGCGCCCGCCCAGCAAATTGGCCGAGGTCACAGAGGACAGCCCCGAACCCGGCTGGCCACGGTTGAACATGACCAGCGGAATGCCGACATCCGCACAGCGCTGCGTCACGTCATTGCTGATCGCGACAGATGCGGTGATGATCCCGTCCACCTGATAGGCCAGCAGTTCGCCGAGCAGCCGCTCCATCTCGCCCGCCGCGTTCGAGGCCATGAACAGCAGCACATGATAGCCGCGCGCCTGCAGCGTGTTGCTCAGCCGTTCGATCGCAACCGGGTAGAACTGGTTTTCCAGATAGGCGACGACAAGGCCGATGATCCGACTCTTGCCGGTGATCATGGCGCGGGCCAGCGAATTGGGGCGGTAGCCGAGGGTTTGCGCGGCGGCCTGCACCTTGGCACTGGTCGCGGGCGCGACGCTGGCGCCCGGGGTGAAGACGCGGCTCACCGCCGACTGGCTGACACCCGCAAGGCGCGCCACATCCTGTGCTGTTACCCGACCTGTGGTGCTCATGCCGCTGTCCCCCCGCCATCGACCCTGAGCGCCGTGCCCGTGACCAGCGCGCTGGCCTCCGAGGCGAGGTAGAGCACCGCGCCCATCACATCGCCGACCCCGCCCACACGGCCCAGCGCGATGTTGCGCTCGATCCAGGCGCGGCGGTCGGGGTTGTCGAAGGTCGCTTGTGTCAGAGGCGTCAGGATGAAGGTCGGGCAGACCGTGTTGACGCGGATGCCATGCGGCCCCCACTCCAGCGCCATCGCCTTGGTCATCCCTTCGACCGCGTGTTTGGTCGCGCAATAGACCGCGCGGTCGATCCCGCCGACATGGCCCATCTGGCTGGAGATCTGGATGATGCTGCCGGGCTTCTCGGCCGCGACCAGCCCTTGAGCCACAGCCTGCGCAGCGAAATAGGCGGCCCGGATGTTGACCGAGGTGACCGCGTCGAAATCGGCCACGGTCGTCTGAAGCGCCGGGCCGTGACGGGCGAGGCCCGCGGCGTTGACCAGCACGTCAAAGGGGCCGTGACCCGCGATGAAGCCCTGCAGCGCCGCAGTATCGGAAATGTCGAGCGGTTGCGCCTCGGCCCTGCCGCCCGCTTCGGTTATGGCGGCCCGCGCGGCCTCCAGCCGATCGGCACCGCGGGCGACGAGCGTGACGTCCGCACCCGCCTGGGCCAGGGCGGCGGCGCAGGCGAGGCCGATGCCCGAGGACGCGCCGGTCACCAGCGCGCGCTTGCTGTCGAGGCGGAATGATGGGGTGCGGGGCAGGTCGGTCATGCGCAAAGTCCCTGATCTAGCGTGATCGGGGCAAGACTGCGGCCTGTGTTGAATGCCCGCATCCGCCCCAATACATCCACACCGATCTGCGCCCACATGTCCAGCAGATCCACCAGCACCCAGTTCTCGCGGATCAGCCCGCCCTCCAGCCGCCAGAAGTCCAGACTGCGCAAGGTGATCCGTTGGTTCGCAGGCGCGATACCCAGCCAGCCATCGCCGGTGATGGTCAGGCGCATGTTCGGCCAGCCGGTCTCGCAGACATAGGCACCTTCGGCGACCCAATGGCTGTGCAGCCCGTCGCGGTCGAGGTTGCGGTCCGGCATTGCGCGCAGGAAGGGGATCTGGTGCCAGTGCCGGAATCCTTCAATGCCCCGCGCCGTGCCGATCCCAGCCGGCCCATACCAGTTGAAACGCAGGTGCCAGTAGGCGGGCAGGTTCATGACGCCCGGGTCCGGGTCCGCCGGGTGGCGGCACAGGTCGGCCAGCATGGCCACCACATGGTCCATCGTTGCCTGCCCGTCGCCAGAAGCGCGCAAACCGTCCTGGGTCATGGGGGCAGGGGTGGCAATGTAGGCCCCAAGCTGCGGCCCCATGGGCCAGGCGCGGGCCTGCATCATCAACTCGGGGATATCCCAGATCGCCTGCACCTCGACCACGCGACCGGCGTCGAGCCGGAAGAACTCGTGATAGCGCATATGGGCAAGCTGCCCGGTGGGCGGGATGCCCAGAAAAGGCGCAGTGAAGGTGCCCATGTAGTTGCCCATGCAGCCGACCCAGTGCTGCCCCTCGGGCGTGGTGCCCGCCAGCACGATCATGTCGCGCCGTTCCAGATCGGGCAGGGCGGTCAATAGCGGGGCAATACATGTCTTCCACAGCCCGTCCGGGCCTGTCAGATCGCCAAAGGGATGGCACATCCGGATCGTCGCATCGGATGAAAGCATGGCGTCCAATGCCGCGCGCGCACCCGCAGAGGTGGCGGATTCCATGGCCCTTTGATACGGCGCGACAGCTTCTTTCAGCGCGTCGGGACTCATTCGGCGGCGACCCCGTAAGGGACATTGCGCCCCCCATAGCGGCGCACGCGGATGTTGCATTGTTCGGCATGACCGACGAAGCCCTCGAGCATGCACAGCCGCGAGCCATAGGCGCCGATCTCGGCGGCAGCGGCATCAGTGGTGATGCGCTGGTAGCTGTGGGTTTTCAAGAACTTGCCGACCCACAGCCCGCCCGTATAGCGCCCGGCCTTCTTGGTCGGCAGGGTGTGGTTGGTGCCGATCACCTTGTCGCCGTTGGCGACATTGGTGCGAGCGCCCAGGAACAGCGCGCCGTAGCTGTGCATCTGCTCCAGATACCAGTCGTCGCGGTCGGTCATGACCTGCACATGCTCATAGGCCATGTCATTGGCGACCTGCAGCATTTCTTCATGCGTGTCGCACAGGATCACCTCGCCATAGTCGCGCCAACTTGTGGCAGCGGTCTCGGCGGTGGGCAGGATGGCCAGCAGGCGGTCGATCTCTGCCAGCGTGTCCTCGGCCAGCTTGCGCGAATTGGTGATGAGCGCGGCCGGGGAGTTGTAGCCGTGCTCGGCCTGGCCGAGCAGGTCGGTGGCGCACAGTTCTGCATCCACAGTGTCATCGGCGATCACCATTGTCTCGGTCGGCCCGGCAAACAGGTCGATGCCGACGCGGCCGAAAAGCTGGCGCTTGGCCTCGGCCACGAAGGCGTTGCCGGGGCCGACGAGCATGTGCACAGGGTCTATGCTTTCGGTGCCGATGGCCATCGCGCCGACAGCCTGGATGCCGCCCAGCAAATAGATCTCATGCGCGCCGCCCATATGCATGGCCGCGACGATGGCCGGGTGCGGCGCGCCCTTTTGCGGCGGGGGGGCGGCGATGATGCGCGGTACGCCTGCAACATTGGCCGTCAACACCGACATATGCGCGCTTGCCACCATCGGGAACTTGCCGCCGGGCACATAGCAGCCGACCGACTGCACCGGGATGTTGCGATGCCCCAGCACGACGCCGGGCATCGTCTCGACCTCGATATCGGTCATGGACGCGCGCTGTCCCTCGGCGAAGCGGCGGATCTGAGCTTGCGCGAAGCGGATATCCTCCATGTCGCGGGTCGAGACGTTGTTTATCGCGGCCTCGATCTCGGAGGGGCTGAGGCGGTAGTCGGGCCGCGTCACGCCGTCGAATTTCTGGCTGAGTTCCGAGACCGCCGCGTCGCCGCGCGCCTCGATATCGGTCAGCGTCGACTCGACTGTCGCGCGCACCTTTGCGTCGTCTTCGGCGCGCTCGGCCTCGGGCTTGGCGGTCTTGAGGGGGGTGATTGTCATGGGACCTCCTGTGTCATGTTCCGTAGCCCAGCAGCAGACGCGGCAGGACGAGCGACAGATCGGGCCAGAAGCTGATCACCAGAAGCGCGGCGATCAGCACCAGAACCCAGCGGAAGATGCGCCGCACCAGATCGTCATAGGG
>PXES01000097.1 GCA_003564655.1 Paracoccaceae bacterium | reverse complement strand
GAGGACAAAGTAAGTTTGAGCTGCCGTAGATTTCAGCTTTGAAACTAATCATCATTTTACTTACCTTTTCTCTTTTTTTTTTCTCGCCGAAATTGCAGCAGCAGCAGCATCAGTAGTAGCTTCCTCTCAAAGTAGTGGTGGTAAGTTTTTTTTGTTGCTTTTTTTCAGTGATTTGGTCTTCATTGCTTATGTGAAATGTGAATTGATGAAAAAAACAGGGACCGGATTGACCCGTGCACAGGAAAAGCTGATTAAGCGCTTTACTGTGGTGAAAGAGGATGACGTTGAAGAGCGAAAGGTCGATGTTAAGTTCTTGAAAGAATTGGGTGTTGAGGAGGATGTCGCTCCGAAGCTACTCCAGGACATCATGGGGTTTGTTGGAGTGAAGGATCCCGAGATATTCACTGTGGACCTATTGGTTGGAATGTCTGACAATGTTCAACACAGATGTGCGTCATTGGGCCAAGCTTTGCTGCAAGCTCGGGTCCCTGATGCCGCCATCACACGGACCCTCTCCTTCATCGAGGCCTACCACTTGTGTAAGTTTTCTCTTTGTTGTTTTCTTCTTGAAGCATTTGAATGAATTGAATAGTCTGCATGCATGGAGTGTGACGAGCAACGCGACACACGAAACTCACTATTTCTTGACGGAAACGAAAAAATCTACATATCTATAGATGCTAAGTTGGATATCATTGGAAAAAGTAAGTTCTCATTCCTGTCTTGCTCTTAAAGGATAGAGAATGTCTTTTTTAACTAACACTCAAAATGTAAATTCAGTCAAAAGCACGGATGTTTCGGGTGATGCTACGACTCGAGGATTCCCAGACGATCTTAAGAGTAACTTAATCTTCAAAGGCGTCGTTTCCACCATGAAAAAGGATTTCCATTTCCCAACCAAGGAAGAATTTCAAGAGCGTCTCAAGCAACTGAGGGTTCCAACCCCTTCTTCTTCTTCTTCTTCTCCTCCTCGAAGGAGGACGAGGTCAGCCACTGCCGTGGCTCCTGTGCCGGCTCCTGTACCATTGCAGGCAAATTATGCGAGATTGAAGATGTTACGGGACCCGAACTCCGTAAAGCAGTTACCAAGCCACTTGTTCATGTTTCTAGGTGGTGATTCTCCTGATGAGGACATTTTTTTTTACAAAGATGCAATTACCCAATTTTTGGAGCTTAAACCTACACCCCGTGGAATCTTTGCGCACACTGGCGCAGGGAAGACCAGATTTGTCGTTGAAGTACTGTGCCATGTCTTTGGTTTTTATTTTGCATATCCAGATGAAAATCTCACCAAACCTGGCTCAAAAGATATTGTTGAAGTGGTCACGGCTTGTGAAAAAATGTTGCCGTTCGAATTGGATCACAAAAGACGTCGTAAATTTGCTGAAATGTACATCTGGTTGGCATTGATTTCGCGAATATGGATTTTTTTCAAGGTTCTAGCTGCTCACTCTGAAATGACACCAAAGCAATGGTTGATGATGCAAATGTTTCCTTTGCATTTTTTCAACGGCACAGATGTCTTTCATCTCGGCACGCAAAGGTTACTTTCCCTTTTCTCAACTGCGCATGAGGCAAACCAGGGGCCGTTGTATTACGAAGATGTCTACAATTGCGTTAGTTTACTTTTGGATAAATTCCCAGTTAAGCCCAAACCTTTGATTATTTTTGATGAAGCTCAATGTTTCACTGAATTTTGTGTTGGGGAATTTACGTCTACGCAGCAGGACGGGGGAGGCAGGATGACGACTCCAGGTTATGGCGGCAGTTTCAGTGGCCGCTTCATTGGCAGCTCTGGTGGAGAGGACGCAGATGCAGACGATTCAAGTATGAAATCGTCATCTGGGCCCGAAAGGTCGCTCATCAGTCCGATTATGACAGCAGCATTGAAACATGCTAAGAGCTGCTCGCCAGTGCTTTGCGGAACAGATTTGATTAGAGAGGAAATATTGATATCTTATGCTTCCGGAGGGGAAGACGCGATGGACGAGGAGGAGAAACCTTACGGTTTCCCTGCATTATTGACAGAGAAAGATGTGGCAAAAGTATTGATTTCTTTTTTGGCTGCGGACAAGTCCACACAAGTTCAAAATACCTCAGAACAAAACGCTGTAGACCATTATGCTACTATTGATGCGGAGGCACTTTTACAGAGCCGAAGTAGTTTGATCCAAAGCACGGTTTTCACAGTATCGGGGCTTGTCCACAAGGAGACGAAGTCAGCTTCAATGGTTCCTGGTGTATCGAACGAGCTGGGTAATGCCATCGCTTTGGCTTCTCACGTTCTAAAAGGTCGTCCACACTTTACTGTTTTTTTCTTGCAAGACTTGTATCTGAAAAGGAACCCTGATGGCGAGGTACCAGTCTCAACCGAAACAGTCAGTGACTTTATCCAAAGTCAGATCACCACGAACACCACGAAGCCTCCGCACTCTTGCGTAAAACCCAACTATGTGCGTGGGATCGTAAATCGCAATATGGGTTCATTGTTATCAGCTGCCTGTAGAATAGGGCAAGAACTTGAATGTCAATTTGATTTATCTCGCTTTGCGTTGTTGGACCAAGAAGTTCGCGCGTCACCTGATTCGTGGTATCATTGGGTCGAATCAGGGATAGGATGCCTCGATTATGAAGGCTCAAACTCCGCCCTCTTAACAGAGCCGTTGATGCGCCTGGCCCTTGAGCAATATTTTGAGGATAGTGATTTTCAGAATAAAAGAATCTATTTATCGGGTAGCGCATCGGGTCGTGGTTTCTTGTTTGAAGGAACCATTGCTATGATTTTCCGGCGCTCAGAGTATTTCAATGGCGAACAAACTCTAGCAGAGCTTTTGAAAGAGAAATTGCCCAAGCTTTCTCAAGAGTGGAGAAGTATTCTTAAAAGTAAGATAACTTGCATTAAAACACTCCGCGATGCATCTTCAAGGGCAATAGAGAACCGGCATGAATTTTTCACTTGGATCCGCGATTGGAGCGAAATCATCAAGGGTAACGGACCATGTGAGAAAATTGCTTCGGTGGCATTTCCTGACAATTTGGCTGGTCCTGACGCCTTTTTCTTTATGTGGTGCGAAGACTTGGAAAAATTCGTTTTATTCATGGTACAAGTGAAGCTTCGAGATAAGGTAGACATGAATGCTGCTCTTGCAACGGTTGATCCAGCGCTTTTGTACGCGAACAAACGAGACAGCAGCAAACCCAGCTCATTTTACGATGAAAAAACTTTCGATGAACTTAAAGATTTATTGTCGTGCATCCCGATCATTCGTGTCCTTGCGTGTTACCCGCAGGACGGCAAGGCAGCGGTAAGGGAAGTTCGTAGAACATATAGAGTCTTGAACCATACACAAGCCGAACAAGGCTCGCAGAGTCATTCCACTGGGAGCGAAGCTACTTCCACTAAATCTACTCGTGGTAAAGATACCTCCAAGAAATACACTCGGGACTTGTTGATGGTTTGGGACAAAAGCATTCTAGAAAGTATGCTGACGAAGGAGACGATTGAGATGTTGGAGAAAGTGAAGCGCAGAGAGGACAGAACAGCGTAGGTGAAGAGAG
>PXES01000059.1 GCA_003564655.1 Paracoccaceae bacterium | reverse complement strand
TACTTGTTGACGCCGACGATCACCTCGTCACCCCGGTCAATCTGCGCCTGCCGCCGCGCCGCCGTCTCCTCGATGCGCAGCTTGGGCATGCCCGAGGCCACGGCCTGGGTCATGCCGCCCATCTCCTCGACCTCCTGCATCAGCGCCCAGGCGGCCTCTGCGATGTCATGGGTCAGCTTCTCGACATAGTAACTGCCCGCCAATGGGTCGACGACATTGGTGACGCCGGTTTCCTCTTGCAGCACAAGCTGGGTGTTGCGGGCGATGCGGGCGGAGAATTCGGTGGGCAGCGCAATGGCCTCGTCCAGCGCATTGGTGTGCAGCGATTGCGTGCCGCCCAGAACCGCGCTCATCGCCTCGTAGGCGGTGCGGATCACGTTGTTGTAGGGGTCCTGTTCCTGCAGCGACACACCGCTCGTCTGGCAATGGGTGCGCAGCATCGAGGATTTCGGGTCCTTGGGCTCGAATTCCTCCATCACCCGCGCCCAGAGCAGGCGGGCGGCGCGCAGCTTGGCGATTTCCATGAAGAAATTCATGCCGATGGCGAAGAAGAAGCTCAGCCGCCCGGCGAAGCGGTCCACATCCATGCCGCGCGCGATCGCCGCGCGCACGTATTCGCGCCCGTCAGCGAGGGTGAAGGCGAGTTCCTGCACCAGGTTCGCGCCCGCTTCCTGCATGTGATAGCCGGAGATCGAGATCGAGTTGAAGCGCGGCATCTCCTCGCTCGTATATTCGATGATATCTGCAATGATCCGCATCGAGGGTTCGGGCGGATAGACATAGGTGTTGCGGACCATGAATTCCTTGAGGATGTCGTTCTGGATCGTGCCCGACAGCAGCTTGCGGTCCACGCCCTGCTCCTCGCCGGTGACGATGAAGTTGGCCAGAATCGGGATCACCGCGCCGTTCATGGTCATCGAAACGCTGACCTTTTCCAGCGGAATGCCCTCGAAGAGGATCTTCATGTCCTCGACCGAATCGATGGCCACGCCTGCCTTGCCGACATCGCCGGTGACGCGCTCGTGGTCGCTGTCATAGCCGCGATGGGTGGCCAGATCGAAAGCGACCGAGACGCCCTGCTGCCCCGCAGCAAGCGCGCGGCGGTAGAAGGCGTTGGATTCCTCGGCCGTGGAGAAGCCTGCATATTGCCGGATGGTCCAGGGGCGGCCGGCATACATCGTGGCCTTGACGCCGCGGGTATAGGGCGCCTCGCCCGGGATGCTGTCCAGATGCGTCAGGCCGTCAAGATCCTCGGCAGTATAGAGGGGCTGGACGGCGATCCCCTCGAGCGTGTTCCAGGTCAGGCTCTCGAGCGGGCGGGACTTGAGTTCGCGCGCAGCGATTTCCGACCAGCGGCGGCGGGCATCAGTCATGGCGGATCCTTTCTGTGACAGGTGTCGGCGCACCGTGCCGCGACGAATTTTGCGCGAGCGCTGGTGTTTTCGGCACGATTGCGCCTATATCCGGAACATGCAGGAGGCTTCATGAGACAGATATTCGCGCTTGTCGTGGCACTGGGGTTACCGCTGGGCAGCGGCGCGACCGAGGCGGTCGATCCGGCCGAGGTTGATGCGGTGCTCGAGGCCACGCCCGATGCGATCACGGGCGATGTGCCCGAGGATGCAGCGGAGGCCGAGGCCGGGTTGGAGTTTCTGGATGCGCGCGAAGTGGATGTGCGCGAATTCGTCTGGAACCGCCGGATCATCGTGGTGATGGCCGAGACGCCAGACGACCCGCAATTCACCCGCCAGCTCGAGGCGCTGCGCGACCGCGAGGCCGAATTCGTGGAGCGGGACGCCGTGGTGATCTTCGACGCCAACCCCGAGGACAACAGCGCGCTGCGCCAGGTGCTGCGCCCGCGCGGCTTTGTCACCGCGATCATCGACAAGGATGGCGAGGTCAAGGCCCGCCGCCCCGCCGTCCGCTCGGGGCGCGAGTTGATGGCGGTGATCGACCGGTTTCCGACGCGGCGGCAGGAAGTGCTGGAGCGGCTGCCCTCGGGGCGGTGACCGGCTGTTGTCAGATTGCGGCCTGCGGCCAGGTCCATGCGTTCGGGGGGCTGCCGCCCCCGGTCTGCCCTGCGGGCAGCCCTCCCCCGCGGATATTCGGGCAAAGATGAAAGCGTCATTGGTAGTAGCCCTGCCGTTCGGCCCAGCCCGACATCAGCCACCAGCCCGGCCCGAAGGTGCCCGCAAGCCAGAAGACGACCGCCATGCCGGGATCGAGCAGCCCCGCCCAGACAGCCCCGGTAAGCACCGCGCCGAGACCGTAGAGCAGCCCGCCCCCCACCGCCACGAATTCCAGCCCGAGCCGCAGCCGGCTGAGTAGCGGAAAGAGGCCGTGAAAGAGCGCCATGCCGCCCAGGGGGGGCAGCAGCAAGAGCACCAGATACCCCTCGCGGATGCCGTCGGCGAGTTGCGTGAGGATCACCCAGGCCAGCGCCAGCCCCGCCGCATAGCAGCCGAAATAGATTGTGAAGAGGCGCAGGGGCGTGCGTTTCATCCCTCGAACTCCATGATCACGTCATCGACGGCGAGCGAGGCGCCGGGCTGGGCGTTGATCTTCGCCACGCGGCCCTTGCGCTCGGCGCGCAGGATGTTCTCCATCTTCATCGCCTCGATGGTGGCGAGCGGCTGGCCCTCATGCACCTCGTCGCCCTCGGCCACGGCGATGGAAACGACCATGCCGGGCATGGGGCACAGCAGCAGCTTCGAAGTGTCGGGCGGTTCCTTGGCGAGCATCAGCGCTGCGAGTTCGGCCTGTCGCGGCGCGAGGACATGCACTTCGAGATCGGCGCCGCGCAGACGCAGCCGGTAGCCGCCGGGCCGGCGGGCGGCTTTCATCACCAGCGGGGTGCCATCGACCGAAAGCCGGGCGAGCGGCTGGCCGGGGCGCCAGTCGGAGGTGATGCGGAAGTCCTGTTCGGCCAGCGTCACGGTCGCGCCCGCGCGGTCGGCGGCGATCCGGGCGGGCAGGCGCTTGTCTGCGATCTGCACGACCCAGTCGCTGCCCACTACGCGTTCGTGATTGTCCATCCGCCCCGAGATGCGCGCGCGGCGGATCTCGGCCACGCGGTGCATGGCACAGGCGCAGGCGGCGACGCGGTGAGCCAGGTCATCGGGGAGCGTGGCGCCCTGGAAACCGTCGGGATATTCCTCGGCGATGAAGGCGGTGGTGATCTCGCCCGAGATGAAGCGCGGATGGTCCATCACCGCCGAGAGGAAGGGCAGGTTGTGGCCGATCCCCTCGAGTTCGAACTCGTCGAGGGCGAGGCGCATCTCGTCGATGGCCTGGCACCGGGTGGGCGCCCAGGTGCAGAGCTTGGCGATCATCGGGTCGTAATACATCGAGATCTCGCCGCCCTCATAGACGCCGGTGTCGTTGCGCACGGCGCGGGCGGGCTCGACCACCTCGGCGGGCGGGCGATAGCGGGTCAGCCGCCCGATGGAGGGCAGGAAGTTGCGATACGGGTCCTCGGCATAGAGGCGGCTCTCGATGGCCCAGCCGCTGATTTTCAGATCACTCTGCGCGAAGGGCAGCTTTTCGCCCGCCGCCACACGGATCATCTGCTCGACCAGATCGACGCCGGTGATGAGTTCGGTCACCGGGTGTTCGACCTGCAGGCGGGTGTTCATCTCGAGGAAATAGAAGTTGCGATCACCATCGACGATGAACTCGACCGTGCCGGCGCTGGTGTAGTCCACGGCCTGCGCCAGCGCGACGGCCTGTTCGCCCATGGCCTTGCGGGTGGCCGCGTCGAGAAACGGCGAGGGGGCTTCCTCGATGACCTTCTGGTTGCGGCGCTGGATGGAGCATTCGCGCTCGTGCAGATAGACGCAGTTGCCGTGCTGGTCAGCCAGCACCTGAATCTCGATATGGCGCGGCTGGGTGACGAATTTTTCGATGAAGATACGGTCATCGCCGAAGCTGGAGGCGGCCTCGTTCTTGGAGGACTGAAAGCCCTCGCGCGCCTCGTCGTCGTTCCAGGCGATGCGCATCCCCTTGCCGCCGCCCCCGGCGGAGGCCTTGATCATCACCGGATAGCCGATTTCCTGGCTGATCTTCACGGCCTCGTCGGCATCGGCGATCAGGCCCATATAGCCCGGCACGGTGCTGACGCCCGCTTCCGCGGCGAGCTTCTTCGAGGTGATCTTGTCGCCCATCGCCTCGATGGCGCTGGCGGGCGGGCCGATGAAGGCCACGCCCTCGGCGGCGAGAGCCTCGGCGAATTTCATGTTTTCACTGAGAAACCCGTAGCCCGGATGCACGGCCTCGGCGCCGGTCTGGCGGATTGCCTCCATGATCCTGTCGATCACGATATAGGACTGGTTGGCGGGCGCGGGGCCGATATGCACCGCCTCATCGGCCATCTGCACATGCAGCGCGTTGCGGTCGGCGTCGGAATAGACGGCGACCGTGGTAATCCCCATCTTGCGGGCGGTCTTGATGACGCGGCAGGCGATCTCGCCGCGATTGGCAATGAGGATCTTCTTGAACATGCAAGGCTCCGTGCAGGGGGCTGGGGACGCGCTAGTCGTCCCATGTATCGAAGGTGAATTCGGACGATCCGTCGAACAGCTGCGGAAACGCGGCCTTGGCGGCGCGCATGTCGACGCGCAAGAGCGCCTCGTAGCTGGCAGGATCGAAAGGGTCTTCGGCGGGTACGACCTCGCGGCCCAGAAGCCACGACAGGCGGCCCGCATCGAGATTGCCGCGCTCGAAGGGCTCGGCCCCGAAATGCGCGATCAGCGCGCCGAGAAACGCCTCATCGGCGCGGCGGTCGGCGGCGCGGCGATCGGCATAGCGTTTGCGCGCGACCAGCGGCGTGACGCCCTTGGGGTTGGCGCGACGGATGGTGAACTGGAAATCACTGCTGGGCAGACGCCCGGGGAAGCCACGATGCTTCAGCATGGCCGCCCCCATGGCCGGGACGGCGCAACTCGCGGGTCCGGCCGTGCGGCCAGACCCGCATTTGTATCAGAACTTGCTCGTCGGCGCGGGCTCGGGCTCCATGACCATGGGCTCCGGCATGGGCTCGGGCTCGGGGGCCGGACGCGAGCAGGCCGTGATGGCCAGCGTGGCACCAAAGATGGCAACAAGTGCGAATTTCGACATTTATGTCTCCTGTTACTGCTGTGTCCCGGTCCGATCGCTGATCGAAACCGTTCGGGCGTCGCAGCCTTTTGCGACCACCTACGCCGACTCGGGACGGTAGCGGAAACGTGGTGGCTTGGCCACAGGAGACTGGGAAAAGGCCACACAGGCGCGCGACAATCCGCACTTGCCGGGCAGCCTCGCGGCATCGGGGCAGAGCCAGCGCCCTGCCCCGGCCGGATTTCAGCGGTGGTACTTGCCCTTGCTTGCCGACGGCTCGACATAGATTGGGGCCGAGACCGGCTCGAAAGTCGGCTGCGGCTCGGGGGACTTGCGGGCACAGGTGGCCGGGATGAGGGACACCAGAAACGCCGCAACGAGTGCGAATTTCGCCATTCTATTCTCCTGCTCGTATTGCCGGGACGCGGATTCTGTTCCGCCCGCGCCCATTGGTTATGGACCGCATGTGCCGGATCCGGCGCATACCCGGCCAGATTACCGCCTTTGCATAAAGCTGACCATGAAAATCTACGCCGCAGGCAGGGTTGTGGCGTGGTTGCATCATTCGCACTGGCGGCGGCGCGCTCAGTCATGGATATCCCCCAGGGCGATTTCACACCCGTCCATGGTGAAGGTGAACCACTCGAAAAGCTGGATCGCGTCCATGTCGGTGATGCCGAATTCCACCTCGCGGTCCATCAGCGTGACGACCGCGCCGGTCCAGCCCTCGTCGCGGGGGTCGGTGTCGGCATCGAAGAGCCGCCGCGCCTGGGTCTCGCACAGCCATTGCATGTCGTCGAAGACCCGCTCGGATCCGGCGGCATAGAGGCTCGAGGGCTCGGACAGTCGTTCGACGACATAGCGCAGGCGGATGACCGACATATCCTCGTCCCAGACCGGCGGCAGCGGCTGCGCCGCCACGCCCGAAGGCAGACGCAGCGTGTCGGCCTGCGCCCCGCCCCCCAGCGCAAGGGCAAGTGCGATCCCGGCAGCACGGCACGGCCCCTGACGCATAAGACCCCCTACAGCGGAATGTTGTCGTGCTTCTTCCACGGATTGGCCAGCTTCTTGCTGCGCAGCGAAGCGAAGGCGCGGGCCACGCGCTTGCGCGTCGATTGCGGCATGATGACCTCATCGATAAAGCCCTTCTCGGCAGCGACGAAGGGGTTGGCGAAGCGGTCCTCGTATTCGCGGGTGCGCGCCGCGATTTTCTCGGGCTCGCCCTGCTCGGAGCGGTAGAGGATCTCGACCGCGCCTTTCGCGCCCATCACCGCGACCTCGGCCGTGGGCCAGGCGTAGTTGAAATCGCCGCGCAGATGCTTGGATGCCATGACCACATAGGCCCCGCCATAGGATTTGCGGGTGATGACGGTCACTTTCGGCACCGTCGCCTCGCCATAGGCGAACAGCAGCTTGGCGCCGTGCTTGATGATGCCGTCATATTCCTGACCTGTCCCGGGCAGAAAGCCCGGCACATCCACCAGCGTCAGGATCGGGATCTCGAAGGCGTCGCAGAAGCGCACGAAACGCGCGGCCTTGCGGCTGGCGTCGATGTCCAGACACCCCGCCAAAACCATCGGCTGATTGGCCACAACCCCCACCGACCGCCCCTCCAGCCGGATGAAGCCAGTGATGATGTTGCGCGCGAACTCGGCCTGAATCTCGTAGAAATCCCCTTCATCGGCAAGCTTGTGGATCAGCTCTTTCATGTCATAGGGCGTGTTGGGATTGTCCGGCACCAGCGTATCGAGGCTGGGCTCCAGCCGTCCCGGATCGTCGAAGAAGGGCCGCACGGGCGGTCCCTCGCGGTTCGACAGCGGCAGGAAATCGACCAGCCGCCGCACCTCGATCAGCGCCTCGACATCGTTCTCGAAGGCCGCATCGGCGACCGAGGATTTGCGCGTATGGGTCAGCGCGCCACCCAGCTCCTCGGCGGTGACAACCTCATTGGTGACGGTCTTCACCACATCGGGGCCGGTCACGAACATGTAGCTCGAATCCTTCACCATGAAGATGAAGTCGGTCATGGCGGGGCTGTAGACCGCGCCGCCCGCGCAGGGGCCCATGATGACGCTTATCTGCGGCACCACCCCCGAGGCCATGATGTTGCGCTGGAACACCTCGCCGTAAGCGGCAAGGCTCGCCACCCCCTCCTGGATGCGCGCGCCGCCCGAGTCGTTCAGCCCGATCACCGGGGCGCCGTTCTGCATCGCCATGTCCATGATCTTGCAGATCTTGGCGGCGTGGGTTTCCGACACCGACCCGCCCATCACGGTGAAATCCTGGCTGAAGACATAGACCTGTCGGCCATTGATCGTGCCCCAGCCGGTCACCACCCCGTCGCCATAGGGCCGGTCCTCCTGCATGCCGAAATCGATGCAGCGATGCGCGACGAACATGTCGAATTCCTCGAAGCTGCCCTCGTCGAGCAGCAGTTCCAGCCGCTCGCGGGCAGTCAGCTTGCCCTTTGCGTGTTGCGCGTCGATGCGCCGCTGCCCGCCACCGAGCCGCGCTGCCTGGCGCTGGTCCTCGAGTTGCCGGAGGATATCCTTCATGCCTGCCCCCTCTTACTGGCCGGATTTCGCGGGACCATAGCGGCACGCCCCCCTGCAGAAAAGGAAAATCGGGAAGATTTGCAAAGCACTTGGCGCCGGTGACTGTTAATTTGCAAACCCTGAAGACCCCCTTGCCTTCGCCCCGAAAAGCCTATTTTCTGCACACGTTCAATAAACCCCGTTGAGTCGCCGATGCACCCGCCCTTTCGCCGCATCCAGATCCGCGCATGACCGCCACAGTCGTGCCCGCACGCTTCCTGGATGCGACCACTCCGCCGCATGTGGCCACGCTTGTCGCGCTGTCCTCGATCGCGGCGCTGGCGATGAATGTCTTTCTGCCCTCGCTGCCCGCGATGACCGCGTATTTCGGAACCGATTACGCGGTGATGCAGCTTTCGGTCTCGCTGTACCTTGCCGTCAACGCGGTGCTGCAACTCTTCGTCGGGGCGATCTCGGATCGCTATGGGCGCAGGCCGGTGATGCTGGGCGCGCTGGTGGTGTTCATCCTCGCCACCATCGGCACGCTGCTGGCTACCTCGGCGGCGGTGTTTCTGGTGTTCCGGATGCTGCAGGCCAGCGTCGTCGCGGGGATCGTGCTGGCGCGCGCCTCGATCCGCGACGTGATGGGCGAGGCCGAGGCCGCCTCGCGTATCGGCTATGTCACGATGGGCATGGCGCTGGTGCCGATGATCGCCCCGGCCATCGGCGGGCTGCTCGACGAGATCTTCGGCTGGCGCGGCGCCTTCGGGCTGATGCTGCTGGCCGGGATCGGCGTCTTCGCCCTGGCCTGGCGCGACATGGGCGAGACCAAGCACAACCGCGGCGGGTCGATCCGCGCGGTCTTTGCCGAAGTGCCGGAACTGATGCGCGCACGGCGCTTCTGGGGCTATTGCATCACGGCGATGCTCGCCTCGGGGGCGTTCTTTGCCTATCTGGGCGGCGCGCCCTTTGTCGGCTCGCAGGTGCTGGGCCTCTCGCCCGCGACCCTGGGGCTCTATTTCGGCGCCCCGGCGCTGGGCTATGCGGCGGGCAACTTCCTTGCCGGGCGGTATTCGGCGCGGATGGGGATCAACCGGATGATCCTGATCGGCTGCCTGATCGGCTTTGGCGGCATGGCGCTGCTGCTGGCCCTGTCGCTGAGCATCGGGCTGACGCCGCTGATCTTTTTCGGCTGCTTCGTCTTTACCGGCTTGGGCAACGGAATGCTGCTGCCCTCGGCCACGTCGGGGATGATGTCGGTGCGCCCGCATCTGGCCGGCACCGCCAGCGGTATCGGCGGGGCGATCCTGATCGGCGGGGGGGCTGCGCTGTCGGCGCTGGCCGGTGCGCTGCTGACGCCCGACAGCGGCGGGATGCCGCTGATCTGGCTGCTGTTCACCACCACCGGGCTGTCGC
This sequence comes from Paracoccaceae bacterium, assembly GCA_003564655.1. Taxonomy (GTDB): domain Bacteria; phylum Pseudomonadota; class Alphaproteobacteria; order Rhodobacterales; family Rhodobacteraceae; genus Roseinatronobacter. Next base: position 6,211 of record PXES01000059.1, on the reverse strand, counting down.
TGCTGCCGCTGTTCTATGTGGTCCGGCGCGAAAGGCAGCTTTTCGCTTGACGCGCGCAGCGGGTTTGCAAACCATGCGGGACAAATTGGCAAACCCCACGGCGCCCTGATGCCCCCGCAAAAGCTCTATGCCGGTGCGAAACTGCGCGAGACGCGCACCCAGCTTGGCCTGACGCAGAAAGATTTCGCCGCCCGGCTGGGCGTCTCACTTCCCTATCTCAACCAGATGGAGAACAACAACCGGCCCCTCTCGACCTCGGTCGTGCTGGCGCTGGCGCGCGAGTTCGGCATGGATGTGACCGAACTTTCCGCAGGCGACAGCGAGCGGCTGGTCTCGGACCTGCGCGAGGCCTTTGCCGACCCGCTGCTGGCCAAGACCGCCCCCGCCCTGCCCGATCTGCGGCTGGTGGGCGCCAATGCGCCGGGCTTCGCGCGGGCCTTTCTTGATCTGCACCGCGCCTACCGTCAGGCGCAGGAGCAGCTCGCCTCGCTTGACGAGGCGCTTGGGCGCGAGGACACGACCCTGCGGCTGAGCCCGTGGGAAGAGGTGCGCGATTTCTTCCACTACTGCGACAACTATATCGACGCAGTGGACCGCGCGGCCGAGCATTTCGCAAGCCCCGGGCGCGACCCCTTCACGCTCGCGACCGAGGCTCTGGCGCGGCACAAGATCAGCCTGCGCATGGGGACCGGGGGCCTGCGCGAGTTCGACCGCGACACTGGCGTGCTGACGATCTCGGCCAAGGCCGCGCGGCCGACACAGGTGTTCCAGATGCTGCACCAGGTCGCGCTGCTGACGCAGAACGACCTGCTGGAAGCGACGCTCGACCTCGCCCGCTTTCAGTCGCCCGAAGCGCGCGCCATCGCCAAGATCGGGCTGGCCAACTATTTCGCGGGGGCCGCACTGATGCCCTACCGGCGCTTTCTCGAGGCCGCAGAGGCCACCCGCCACGACCTCGAGGCGCTGGCCGACCGCTTTGGCGCGTCGATCGAGCAGGTGGCACACCGGCTCTCGACCCTGCAACGCCCCGGAGCGAAGGGCGTGCCATTCTTCTTCGTTCGGGTCGATCAGGCGGGCACGATCACCAAGCGCCATTCGGCCACGCGGCTGCAATTCGCCCGCTTCGGTGGCGCGTGTCCACTGTGGAACGTGCACCGCGCCTTCGAGACGCCGGGCCGCTTCCTGCGCCAACTGGCCGAAACGCCGGACGGGATGCGCTATTTCTGCCTTGCGCTGGCGGTGACCAAGGCGGGCGGGGCGTTCCATGCGCCGGTGCGGCGCTACGCCATCGGGCTGGGCTGCGAATTGGGCCATGCGGCGCGGCTGGTCTATGCCGACGGTATGGATACCGGCCCCGCCGCGAGTGTCGAGCCCGTGGGCATCTCGTGTCGGATCTGCGAGCGCGCGGGCTGCCACCAGCGCGCGGTCCCCCCGCTTGAACGGCGGCTGAAGGTCGATCACGACCACCGCGCCCTGCTGCCCTACCGGATCGAGTAAGGACCCTTTTTGCAACGCGAATGACAACGCCCATCTGCGCCCGGCGGGCGTGCAGGGGTGGGTGGGTGGGCACGCTCGCCGGGCGCATCACCACGCCGCCGACCATCCCGCCACGCGCGCAATCACCCGGCGGCCTGCGCGGATCAGTCGAAGATATCCTCCGCCTCGACCCCCCAGAGATGGCGCTTCTCGGCCCATCCCCGCGCGCCCTCGACATCGAGGCGGCACCACTCGGCCTCGCACTGCCGCACCCGCGCGATCACCCCACGCTCCAGAAGTGCGGTCGGCGCGCTCTGCCGGTCGGGGCGTTGGTGCAACTGCACCATGTCGGACTGCACCACCACTGTCCGCGCCCCCGAGAGCAGCGCGTAATGCATCCAGCCGCCCTTGCCGTCGATATCCTCGACCCGCCGCCAATGCTCGTATTCCGCGGTCACCCGCAGTGGAATATCGCGTTGCGTATAGACCCAGTCGATGCGGTGCGACTGGTCGGGGCCGCGCCGCGCATTGCCCTCATTCGCCTTCAGCGAGACGAAGCGCGGCAGCGGCAGGTTGGTCACCGGCCCGCGCTCGACCGCCTGCGCCGCAACTGGGCCCAGCCCTGCCAGCACGGCCAGCGCCGCGCCCAGAATCATGCGTAATGTCATCTGCCTGCATGCCCCGTTTTCCGGGGTCCCTGTTTCCTGCTCTGCCTCTGCCACAGCCCTGACAACCGGCTTGTGGATCGGCGCGAGTGCTGTCACTTTGCCGCAAGCCCCGCGCATTGCAAAGAGGTGAGACGCGCCCATGCCCAATTCCCGCCTGAGTGTTGTCGTGACGCGACGCCTGCCCGACGTGGTCGAGACGCGGCTGAAGGAACTCTTCGATGTCGAGCTGCGCGAAGCCGACACGCCGATGACGCGCGAAGAACTCGCCGACGCCATGCGCCGCGCCGATGTGCTGGTGCCGACCATCACTGACGATATTGACGCGAGCCTGCTCGCCCAGGCGGGCGAGCGGCTGAAGCTGATCGCGAATTACGGCGCCGGGGTGGACCATATCGACGTGCACTCCGCCCGCCAGCGCGGGGTGCTGGTCTCGAACACCCCCGGCGTGGTGACCGAGGACACTGCCGACATGGTGATCGCGCTGATGCTTGCGGTCACCCGCCACATTCCGCAGGGCCTCGCCGAGATGCAGGCAGACAAGTGGCAGGGCTGGTCGCCGATGTCGCATCTGGGCACGCGGATCGGGGGCAAGCGGCTGGGCATCCTCGGCATGGGCCGGATCGGACAGGCGGTTGCGCGGCGCGCGCGCGCCTTCGGCATGCAGATCCACTACCACAACCGCCGCCGCCTGCGCCCCGAGGTCGAGGACGCGCTCGAGGCCAGCTGGTGGGAGAGCCTTGACCAGATGATCGCGCGGATGGATGTGATCTCGGTCAACTGCCCGCACACCCCCTCGACCTTTCATCTGCTCAATGCGCGGCGGCTGAAACTGGTGAAACCCAGCGCCGTGATCGTCAACACCTCGCGCGGTGAGGTGATCGACGAGAATGCGCTGACCCGCGGTCTGCGCGCGGGCGAGATCGCGGGCGCGGGGCTTGATGTGTTCGAGCATGGCCACCGCATCAACCCGCGACTGCGCGAGTTGCCCAATGTGGTGCTCTTGCCGCATATGGGCTCGGCCACGCTCGAGGGGCGGGTCGAGATGGGCGAGAAGGTGATCCTGAACATCAAGACCTTCGCCGATGGCCACCGCCCGCCCGACCAGGTGCTGCCGGGGATGCTGTGAGGCGATGCTGACCTCGCGTTTGCGTGTCCGCGCGCGCGGGCTTTGCGCTTGACCTCCCCCGCCAATCCTATGACCTTGCGCGCGCCAACCCCGCCCAGCAGGACTGCCCGATGACCGGCCACACGCCCCCTTTCGCTGCCTTCGAATGGATGATCGCCTGGCGCTACCTGCGCGCCCGGCGCGCCGAGGGCGGCGTCAGCGTCATGACGATCATCTCGTTTCTGGGAATCATGCTGGCGGTCTTCGCCCTGATCGCCACGCTGTCGGTGCGCTCGGGCTTCCGGGCCGAATTCGTCGATACGATCCTTGGCGCCAATGCCCATGTCACGGTCTATTCCGCTGTCCATGTCGATGACAGCGGACGCACCAGCCGCGTGATCGAGGATTACGAGGAAATGGCCGCGCGGCTGGCAGAGGTGCGCGGCGTCACCCGCGTCGCGCCGCTGATCAAGGGCCAGGTCATGGCCTCGGCCAATGAGCGCAACACCGGGGTCGAGGTGTTCGGCATCAGCCCCGAGAACCTGCGCACCATCCCGCGCGTGGCCGACCCCGAACATGCCCTTGGCGATATCGACCGCTTTACCGAAGGCATCGCCATCGGCTCTGGCGTGGCGCGCGAACTCAATGTCTCGATCGGCGACAGCGTGCGCGTCATTTCGCCCGACGGGGCGCGGACCGCCTTTGGCACAAGCCCGCGCATCTCGGCCTTCGAGGTGGTCTATATCTTCACTGCCGGGCGATATGACATCGACCGGACGCGCATCTACATGCCGTTCGACGAGGCGCAACTCTACTTCAACCGCGATGGCGTGGCCGACGAGATGGAGGTGATGGTCGCCAATCCCGACCAGATCGATGCGATGCGCAACGATCTGCTGCGCGCGGGCGGCGAACGCGCGATGCTCTGGACCTGGCGCGACAGCGCGGGCAGTTTCCTGCGCGCGCTCGATGTCGAGGACAATGTGATGTTCGTGATCCTGTCGATCCTGGTGCTGATTGCCGCGATGAATATCATTTCTGGGCTGATCATGCTGGTCAAGAACAAGGGGCGCGATATCGGCATCCTGCGCACGATGGGTCTGTCGGAGGGCTCGGTGCTGCGGGTGTTCTTCATCTGCGGGGCGAGTGTCGGGGTGCTGGGCACTGTGGCCGGGGGGATTCTGGGCTGCCTGTTCGCGATCTATATCGACACGATCTTCAGCGCGGTGAACTACCTCGCCGGGGGGGGCGTCTGGGACCCGTCGATCCGCGGTATCTACAACCTGCCCGCCGAGTTGCGGCTCGAAGATGTGCTCAAGGCTGTCGGGCTGTCGCTGACGCTATCCTTCGTCGTGACCATCTTTCCCGCCCGCCGCGCCGCGCGCATGAACCCGGTCGAGGCGCTGCGCTATGAATGACCAGTCCCTCGCGCTCAGCGCCATCAGCAAGACCTATAACAAGGGCCGCCCGAACGAGGTGCAGGTGCTGCGCGACGCCTCGCTGACGCTCGATCGGGGCGAGATCGTGGCGCTGGTCGCACCCTCGGGCGCGGGCAAGTCGACCCTGCTGCATATCGCTGGGCTTCTCGACACGCCCGATGACGGGGCGGTGGTGATCGACGGGGCGGACATGACGCGGCTGGGCGACCGGGCGCGGACCGCCGCGCGGCGCGGGCAGGTGGGGTTCATCTACCAGTTTCACCACCTGCTGCCGGAATTCTCGGCGCTCGAGAATGTCGTGCTGCCGCAACTGGCCAATGCCGTGCCCCAGGGCGCCGCCGAGGCGCGCGCGCGCGAGTTGCTCGACCGGGTGGGGGTGGGGCCGCGCGCCGATCACCGCCCCGCCGCACTTTCGGGAGGCGAGCAGCAGCGCGTGGCCTTCTGCCGGGCGCTGGCCAATGCGCCAAGCCTCCTGCTCGCGGATGAACCAACGGGCAATCTCGACCCCGAGACCTCGGATCAGGTCTTTGCGGCGCTGATGGGGCTGGTGCGCGATACCGGGCTGTCAGCGCTGATCGCCACGCATAATGCCGAGCTGGCGCGGCGGATGGACCGCATCCTGCGGCTCGATGCCGGGCAGATCGCCGCGGCCTGACCCCGCCCCCTCCCCTTGGCGCGCGCGCGCGCCCCGCGATGGCGCGGGCCCATCCCTGTACTGGGGCTCCCCCCTGCACTGAGCGTCCCGCCCCCCGCAGGGGGGCAGCGCCCGCAAGCGGGGCATGGGCGGGCGGGTGGGCTCCGCTTGCGGGCGCTGATCCCGCCTGCGTCTCAGGGGGGCGTCAGCGGAAAGGGCGCCGGGCCGCCATCGCCGATGGCGTCATTCATCGCCGCGATGGCCGCGTCCGTGATGTCGATTCCCGGCGCGTCGATGATCACCGCGCGCGAATCGATCAGCACCTGCCCGCCCGCCTCGCGGAGCGCCGTTTGCAGCGCAGGACCACTCTCGTTGAAGAAGCGCCGCCGCTCGGATTCCTCGAACTGCACCAGCCGCTGACGCTTCTCGGCCTGGCTGCGGCGGATGGCCTCGGCCTGCATGTCGAAATCGGCGGCGGCGGCGCGGAACTCCTCGACGCTCATCTCGGCACGCGCTTCGGTCAGCTCGGCCTCGCGGGCGGTCAGCTCGTCGAGCAGCCGGTCATTCTCGTCTTCCAGTTCGCGCGAGGCAGCCTCGATCTCGGTTGCGACGCGCTGGCCGAATTGCGATTCGCGGAACAAGCGCTCTTCATCGACGGTGCGCAGCGCCAGCGCCGGTCCGGCCTGCGGCCCCTCGACCGCCTGCCCCAGCGACAGGCCCAGCCCCTGCTGACCAAGCGCCGGGGCCGCCAGCATGCTGACGGCCCCCAGCCCTGTCACCAGCCAACGCGCAAGGCGCATCAGAAGCGCGAGACGATCGAGAAGTCGAAATTCTGCGTCCGGTCTTCAGGCAACTTGCGCACCGGGCGCGAGAAATCGAAGCGCAGCGG
>PXES01000268.1 GCA_003564655.1 Paracoccaceae bacterium | reverse complement strand
CTGTCAGCTGCGGCGCGTCCTCGGCAAGTGTCGTCGCGACCCAGGCAGGCGAGACGCGGCGACCGATGATGCGCTGACCGTCATCGGTCTGCAGCCGGTAGACGCGGGTTTCATCCTGCGGCAGTTGCTTCCAGATCGGCAGCAGCAGCCCTGCCACGATGTGCAGCGTGGTTTCCGTGAATTCCGGCACCTCGGCCAGTTCCGCGGTCCAGGCGGCGGCGAAGACTGCGCGGTCGGCTTCGAGCCAGTGGGTGTCCTCCATCATCCGGGCCGGAACCGTGCTGGCCTCCGTTGGCCGGATCAGCCTCAGCCGCGGTTCGATGGTGCCGTCGTCTAGCATCAGGCTGGTCGCGGGCACCTGCACGGCAGCCCTGTTTGAGCGGCTGTTAACTAGCAAACGCGCCTTCGGATCGTCCAGCCAGTCGAGCGCATCAGCGAGCGCGGTCGGCGTGTTGCGCTGCTTTTGCGAGATGGTCAGGAGCTGGGTTTCTGCGCCGGAGCCGGGATGGGTGTAGATCACACGCGCATCCGTCACCTGAAAGCTCTCGGCGCGCAGCGTCTCGAGCCCGAGGTCGTAGACCCCGGCAGCGATAGCGCCCTCGATTCGCTGGTCGAGGAGTTCCTCGAAGACCGCGAACAGCACGGCCTGCATGTCGATCGTCAGTGCAAGCAGGCGATTGAGGAAAGTCGTGATCGGCGGCAGGTCATCCTTCAGACCGTTGTCATCGGTCAGGCTGAGGCCCGTCGCATCCTCGAAGGCCCCGAGCGAGCAGCCCGCCACATCGCCGCGATAGATACGGCGGTAGAGCTGGCGCAGGGCGTCGCGGGCGTAAGGCGACTCGAGGTTGTCCTCGGGTCGGAACAACCCCTGCCCGCCGGTCTGTCGCTGACCGCGCGTGATGGCACCCAGTGTGTCGAGGCGGCGCGCGATGGTGGAGAGGAACCGCTTCTCCGCCTTCACATCGGTGGCCACCGGACGGAAGAGCGGCGGCTGCGCCTGATTTGTGCGGTTGGTGCGGCCCAGGCCCTGGATCGCGGCATCAGCCTTCCAGCCGGGTTCCAGAAGGTAATGCACCCGCAGACGCTGGTTCTTGGCCCCGAGATCGGCGTGATAGCTCCGCCCCGTGCCGCCCGCATCCGAGAAGATCAGGATGCGCTTCTGATCATCCATGAAGGCGGCGGCTTCCGCGAGATTGGCAGACCCCGCCCGGCTTTCGACGACGAGGCGCGCGGCGTGCCCCTCGCCCTTGCGCACGATGCGGCGCGAGCGGCCTGTGACCTCGGCCACGAGATCGGTGCCGAAGCGCTGGACGATCTGGTCGAGCGCGCCCGGGACGGGCGGCAATGACGCAAGCTTCTTGATCAGCGCGTCGCGCCTGCGGGCGGCCTCGCGGCATTCAACCGGCTGGCCATCGCGGACGACAGGCCGCGACGACAGGTTGCCCTCGCTGTCGGTGAACGGCTCGTAGAGCTGCACCGGAAAGGAATGGGCGAGGTAGTCGAGGACATATTCCCGCGGGGTGATGTCGACGCGGATGTCGTTCCACTCCTCGGTCGGGATGTCCGACAGGCGGCGCTCCATCAGCGCTTCGCCGGTCGAGACGATCTGGATCACAGCCGCATGGCCTGCCGCGAGATCGGCCTCGATGGCGGCGATCAGAGTGGGGGTTTTCATGCTGGTCAGCAGATGACCGAAGAAGCGCTGCTTGGCGGACTCAAAAGCCGAGCGGGCAGCGGATTTGGCCTGGCGGTTCAGCGTGCCGCCGGAGCCTGTCGAACTGGCCGGGCCAGTGATGTTGGCGGCCTCCAGCGCGGCGGTGAGGTTGTTGTGAATAATGGCGAAGGCTCCGGCATAGGCATCGTAGATGCCGCGCTGCTCGGGCGTCAGCGCATGTTCCAGCATCTCGTATTCGACGCCGTGATAGGACAGCGAGCGGGCGGTGTAGAGGCCCAAGGACCGCAGGTCGCGGGCGAGGACCTCCATCGCAGCCACGCCGCCGGCCTCGATGGCCTGAACGAACTCAGCGCGAGTGGCAAAGGGAAAGTCCTCCCCGCCCCAAAGACCGAGGCGTTGCGCATAGGCGAGGTTATGCACCGATGTCGCGCCCGTGGCCGAGACATAGACCACGCGGGCATTGGGCAACCTGTGCTGGAGACGCAGGCCCGCCCTGCCCTGTTGCGACGCCGTGACATCGCCGCGCTCGCCCTTGCTTCCTGCGGCATTGGCCATGGCATGGCTTTCATCGAACAGGATCACCCCGTCGAAATCCGCCCCCAGCCAGTCGACGATCTGGTCGACGCGGGACTTTTTTGCGCCCCGCTCCTCGGAGCGCAGCGTGGCATAGGTGGTGAACAGAATGCCCTCGCTCAGCGGAATGTCTTTGCCTTGGGCAAAGCGCGACAGGGGCGTGACCAGCAAGCGCTCTTGCCCCAAGGCCGACCAGTCGCGCTGCGCATCTTCCAACAGCTTGTCGCTCTTGGAAATCCAGAGCGCCTTGCGGCGTCCCCGCGCCCAGTTGTCGAGGACAATCCCAGCCGACTGGCGGCCCTTGCCCGCGCCAGTGCCATCGCCAAGGAAGAAGCCACGGCGGAAGCGGATGGCGTCAGGGGCAACGTCGGGTGCTGCCGAGACCATGTCGCCAGTTTCATCCACGCACCAGGACCCGGCGAGATAGGCGCCATGTGCTTCACCGGCGTAGATCACTGTCTCAAGCTGTGCGTCGGACAGCAGGCCGTCGCGCAGGGCGACCGCGGGCAGCTTGGGGCGATAGGAAGGTTTCGGGGGCGCGACCGAAGCCATGGCCGCAGATTGCACCAGCTTCGTCGGATGCGGAGCTGCGCCGGGGATGTCGATCGCCTGCAGACGGAAGGTCTCGTAGATCGCGTCAGAAAGGCGCGCGCTGGTATCGTCCTCGGTTGCATCGCGCAGGTTGTAAGCGAGGTCGGCGGCCTCGATCTGCGCGGCGGTGTTGGGGGGGGCTGTTGCGGGCGTGGCACGCGATGTGCTGATGGCCGAGCGCGTGGCGCGGGCAGGATTTCCCGGGAAGGGGAAAGAGCGGCCCTGCCCTGCCGGTGTGACCTGCTCCAACTCAAGGCGCGGGGGGACGGAGGTCGTGATCAGCGACAGCAGGCTGGCGACATCCGGCGATATTGGGCGCGCCAGATCGGCTGTGATGCCGCCAGGCTCACCGCGCCGACATTTATCGAAGACCGAAATACGCGTCTCGAAGCTGGTGCCGTGTTTGGCGAAGGCTGCCCCCGACACTGCGCCGGTGAATACCAGATGCGCGGTCTCGGTCAGGCGGCCGAAGGTCTCGGACCAGGCGGGCGCATCGGGCGCGAAACTGGCACCCGTGATGGCGACCAGCCGTCCGCCGGGGACCAGGCGCGCCAGCGCCGAGCGCAGATGCCGGGCTGTCGCCTCTGTCGTGCGAGCGTCGACATTGGCCACCGCCGAGAATGGCGGGTTCATCAGGATGATGCTCGGGCGAAGTCCGGCGTCGAGATGATCGTCGATTTGTGCGGCGTCGAACGCGGTGACCGGACGTCCCGGAAACAGGCGGCGCAGAAGAT
>PXES01000215.1 GCA_003564655.1 Paracoccaceae bacterium | reverse complement strand
CTAGCCACTGGTGCGGGTGGAGGGACTTGAACCCCCACGCCTTGCGGCGCCAGAACCTAAATCTGGTGCGTCTACCAGTTCCGCCACACCCGCATGCCGCCCCTCTAGCAAAGCCGCCGGGCCGAGGCGAGAGGGAATCGCGTGCGCGGCCCTCAAGGAATTTCCCCGCCCGCGCCGCATTTCCGCCAAACTCTGCCCCGACTGTCGCAATCCAGGAAACAGTGCAGGGCGTCGCCCCTGTTTACCCTGCCCTAACCTTCTTCGGGGCAGGGTGGTGGTAGGAGGTTCGTTCATGTCGGCACACAGCATCACGCTCGCCCCGCCCTTGCCCGCATCCGCGCCGCGCGCACCGCGGGCCCGGGCCGAGGGCGGACACAACACGGCTTGCGGCGTCGCGCGGGGCACGCGGATTCGCACCATCTTCGGCCTGCGCCGGGTCGAGGAGGTGATGGCAGGCGACCTGCTGCTCGATGCGCGCGGCCAGATCCTGGTGCTGCGCGCCGTGCAGCGCAGGCAGCTGCGCGGGCGGGCGCTGGTGCGCATTGCACCCTCGGTACTGGGGCTGGGCGGCGTGCCGGGGCAGCTTGACCGCGCGCTGCTGGTCGGCGCGGGGCAGCAACTCGCGCTGCGCGACTGGCGCACCGAGGTGCTGTTCGGAAAGCCCGCCCTGACGCGGTCTGCGAATCTTGTCGATGGCGTGCATGTCACGCACCATGCCGGGCCGCGCGTGGTCTATGATTTGCGCCTCGACCAACACGCGGTGATCGAGGTTGATGGGGTAGGGGCCTTGTTGCCCGCCCTTGATCCGTAGGCGCGGAGGTCGAAGAGAAGCGCCCGCAAGCGGAGCCCACCCACCCGCCCATGCCCCGCTTGCGGGCGCTGCCCGGCCCTGCGGGCCGGGCGGGGCATAGGGCACCAACTCTGGCGATGCAGATTGGGCAGAGCGGTAGACGCCGCACGGTTCGGGATCTGCCATGAGGCAGCGGGTCAGGGATGTTCCGGGCGCGCGCACGCATGCCGATCGGCGCGCACGACCCCGATGCGCTGCCAGGCGACCTCGAGACAGCGTTGCCCGCAAGCGCCCTCGGAGCGTGCGGGGGCGGCTGGGGGGGCACGCTCCGAGGGCGCTTTGCCTGACCGCGCGTGATCGTGCAGGGACGCCGCGCCACCCCCGTCGCATTCGGACCGGGCCGAACTCAGCCCAGCAACCCGCGCCCGTCATGCCCTGTCGCGCGCAGCCGCAGGACCTGGCCGACCGGCCGGGCCGCGTCAAAGCGGATCTCGGTGAAATCCTCGCTGCGGCCCATATCGGGGGCCTCGACCAGCACAGTCTGCCAGCGCCCGACCTGCGCTGCGAGATGGGCCTGCAAACTGGCCTCCCCCGCCGCGCGCAACCGGGCCGCGCGGGCGCGCACCACCTCACCGGGCAGTTGCGGCATCCGCGCGGCGGGCGTTCCCTTGCGCGCGCTGAAGGGGAACACATGCAGGAAGGTCAGGCCGCATTCCGCGACCAGCCGCAGCGAATTCTCGAACATTGCCTCGGTCTCGGTGGGGAAGCCCGCGATGATATCGGCGCCGAAGACGATCCCGGGGCGCAGTCGCCGGGCCTCGCGGCAGAAGCGGATGGCATCATCGCGCAGGTGGCGGCGCTTCATGCGTTTGAGGATCATGTCGTCGCCCGCCTGCAGCGACAGGTGCAGATGCGGCATCAGCCGGGGCTCGGTAGCAATGGCCTCCATCAGCGCGGGGTCAGCTTCGATCGAATCGATCGAGGAGATGCGCAGCCGCGCCACATCGGTCAGCCGCAGGATACGCCGCACCAGGTCGCCCAGCCGCGGCTGCCCCGGCAGATCGGCCCCCCAGGAGGTCAGATCCACCCCCGTCAGCACCACCTCGTTGTAGCCCGCCGCGACCAGCCGGTTGATCTGCTCGACCACCACGCCCGCCGGGACCGATCGCGAATTGCCCCGCCCGTAAGGGATAATGCAGAAGGTGCAACGGTGATCGCAGCCATTCTGCACCTGCACATAGGCGCGCGCGCGGGTGCCGAAGCCGTCGATCAGATGCCCTGCTGTCTCGCGCACCGAAAAGATGTCATCGACCTGCACCTTCTCTGTCGTGCCGATCAGGTCAGGGGCCATCTGCGACCAGGTTTCGGGGCGCATCTTCTCGGCATTGCCGATGACCCGCGCCACTTCGGGCATGGCGGCGAAGGTCTCGGGCTCGGTCTGCGCCGCGCAGCCGGTGACGATGATCGGCGCATCGGGATTGGCGCGGTGCAGGCGGCGTATCTCTTGCCGGGCTTTGCGCACGGCCTCGGCGGTCACGGCACAGGTGTTGACGACCTGCACTTCGCCCAGGCCTGACGCAAGGGTCTTCATCGCTTCGGTCTCGTACGCGTTCAGACGACAGCCCAGCGTAGTGAAATGCGGCCCGCTCATGCCACACCCGCCAGCCAGTCGGGCGAGAGTTCGCCTGCGAATACCTGCGCGACCGGGCCGCTCAGCCAGACCCCGTCATCGCGCCACTCGACAAGAAGCGCGCCGCCATCGGCATCCAAGCGCAGGCGCCGCCCGGTCAGCCCGCGCCGATGCGCCACGACGGCTGCTGCGCAGGCCCCCGAACCACAGGCCAGAGTGATGCCCGCGCCACGTTCCCAAACGCGCAGGCGCAGGGGGTCGGGCGCAACGATGGAAGCGAATTCGACATTCGTGCGCTCTGGAAAAAGTGGGTCGTGTTCGATACGCGGGCCGATTTCATCGAGCGGGACCGCCTCGGCATCCGCGACGACATGGACGCAATGCGGGTTGCCCATGCCGACAGCGGACGGGCCACCCGGCAGGGGCAGCGCGTCAAGGTCGCAATCCTGCGCGAGCGGGATCGCGCGCCAGTCGGTGACGGGCGCGCCCATATTCACCCAGATCTGTCCGTCGCGACGTTGGGCCAGCAACACCCCGCGCGCCGTGCGCAGGCGCAGCCGTTCAGTGCCCTGCTCCGCCATGACCCGCGCGGCAATGCAGCGCGTGGCATTGCCGCAGGCCCCGGCGCGCGAGCCGTCGGCGTTCCAGAAATCGAGGTCCAGATCGGCGGCGTCCGAGGCGCGCAGCTCGGCCAGCTGGTCAAAGCCCACGCCGCGATGCCGGTCACCCAGCGCGCGGGCCAGCGCAGCCGTCATCACCCCGCTGCCATGCGGGTCGGCACGTGAGTCGATGACCACGAAGTCATTGCCCGCGCCGTGCATCTTGACAAAGGGCAGGGGTAAGGGGCGCGCTGTCATGGCTGCGATATAGGGGTTGGAGGTCATTCTGACCAGTCACGCGCGGTGCGGGCCGGGCCCCTGCGGCGGAATTGGCACTTGACCCGCCGCAGCGGCTTTTCTACATGTCGCGCCCAGAGTGGGCCCGTAGCTCAGTTGGTAGAGCAACTGACTTTTAATCAGTGGGTCACAGGTTCGAATCCTGTCGGGCTCACCATCCATCGCAATTCCCGTCTTCTTTCCAGTGGTTGCGTTGCGCTTGGCGGCCTCTGGAACGCCCGGCAGGTTCTGCCCCCGGCATCTGCCACTTGTTGTCGCCGT
>PXES01000225.1 GCA_003564655.1 Paracoccaceae bacterium | reverse complement strand
ATAGGTATTTTAATGTTTTTAGGAATTACTAATAAGGTTATAAGAGTTCCAAAGCACAAAATGGTCGGAATTGGAATTGTAGTATTAGCACTATTGCTTGGTGGAGTTTTTTCAGGAATATCAACATCGCCTCAGGCAGTAGCATCAGGACAGATACAGAGCTATGTCACAGAATCAGCAACATATTTGGCAGTTGATGCTTCAGATGATAAATTAATTCATATAAGAGGTTCAAATGATCAAATAGGTGGATTTTGGCACAATATGACTATTAATTATTACAGGGATTTTGCAACTGTTTATGCTTGTTCAGAAAGAGCATCATCCCCAGATTTTAGACATCCTACAGATTCAACAGATGTCAGGTCTTATAATATTGTAGAGAAACAGGCAGGTACAGGTCATCTTCAAGTTAAGTTTGATGATATAAGGCAGAGTTCATCTCAGGGATTTGCTGAAGGAGCAACAACAGCAACAACTGTAGTAGCCATAAAAGTACATAATGAATCTGTGAGAACATTAAGTACTCATCAGCCAAAGGATTTCACTCTAAATATGTGTGGACAAATCTATACTGTTAGAGTTACACCTACAAGTTAAATCTTTTTTTTATTTTTTTTTATTTTTTATGATGAGGCTGCCAAGATGAATATATTTATAAACAGGTTTTTTTCACTTCCTACTTTAAAGAATATGTCTTTTTTCTTGGTTATTCTTGTTTGTTTTATGTATCTTACTCTTTCTTATCCTGTTCTTAGACCTTTTTTAAGCATATATGCAATATTGTTTTTTATGGCAGAAGTTTATAAAAGAGGTAATCAAATGCCACAGCATCCTTTTTTAAAAGGATTGATATATTTTATCATAGCAGGAGTTATATCTGCTATAGTCTTTTCATTAGTTCCTATACAAAGGTTTTCTTTAGATGCTTATCCATTTTTAGATAGTCTTCCTTATATAGTTATTATGATGTATTTCTTTATAGTTGCCTATTATGAAGAGGCAATATTTAGAGGAGTGCTTCCTGCTAGTATGAAAAATTATCTTCTTCCTGCAGTTTTATATGCAGGATTTCATTACTATGTTTTATCAATGACAGTACAGATATATTCTCTCCCATCTACATATATTTATGGTGGTATTGCCTTTAGCTTTTTGTTTGCCTTTTTTATGCAGTATGTAGCTCATAAGACAAATGGAATAGTAGTTCCTACTGCAATACATTGGACTTTTAATCTTTCAAAATTAGGCTTGTTAAGCTTTGTATCAGGGGGTATAATATGAAAAAATCAATAATTATCTTTTTATCATTGTTTTTGTTTTCCTTTGTTTTTGTATTTGCATCAACAGGTGTAGAATGTCTTGATGCTAATGTTTGGAATATATGTAAGCATCATTCGGTTGATATGGGTTTTGGTTATGAGAGAGTTCCTTTATCATGTGATTCTCCATATTGGACTGATGGAGTATGTTGGAGTAGAGAGGATGTTTCTTCATTTGGTTGTTATGATGGTTCTCAGGCAATACCATTCAACAGCTATATTTGTCTTTCAACAACGAAGTCAGCATATGCCTGTCAATCAGGTGGATATGCTTGTCAATCAGGTTATGATTATGTTTCTAATATTCCTATATACTCTTTTTATTGTGATTTAGGCGATCCTAAATATTCAGGTTTTGTTCAATGCCTTATGGGTTGTGATCCTTTGACAGGTTTGTGCAGAGAGGGTTTTAGAGAGTGCAATGAAGGTTATGAAATATGTGAGAATAATCAGCGTCTTAAATGTGTTGATAATTCTTGGCAGGTTTTAGAATCTTGTAACAATAAAATATGTTCAGAAGTCAATTATGATAAGTCAGTATGTATGGAGTATTACTGCTATAATACTTTAACTAATAGGTGTGAGCCTTCATCTGTTAGAGGTCATAATTGCTATAATTTATATAATGAGTGTGTTTATAATCATGTTTCAAATTCAGTTCCTATTATGCCATTTATCCTTTTGCTTCTTGGAATAGGATTATTATTTTTGTTTAGAGGCAAATTATCTTTTTTTTCAGTCTTGTTTAGAAATCCTTTTGTTATTGTTTTACTTATAGTTTTTATTTTTATATTTATGAAAATAAGAGGTTGGATATAATGAGCTTTTTTAACACAATATTTGGAAATTCATTTGATAAGTTACAGCTATGGCTTATACCTGTTTGGATATGGGTAGTTATTATAGTAGTTATAATAGCATTGCTCTTTTTTTCAAAGTATTTTTTTAGCTTTTTATCATTATTTGCATCTAAGCCTTTATATCTTATACTTTTATTGGTTGTTGTTTTTGTTCTTATAAGGTTTGGTTTTCCTCAGATGGTTATAACCCAGGATAGAGGTCGTTATTCAGGTAGAGATGATTGCTATTCTAATTCGTATGAATGGGGAGACACAAAGGCAATATCTACAATATGCTTCCATGAATCTCCAAATGATTTTATAGTTTATTGTAGGTATGGAGATAAGCTTTTTATAAATTCATTAAATCATAATTCTTGTGATAAATTTGGTAATTGTGATGGCATATCAGTAGATCCTACAGGCTATAAATTTTCTAAAAATGAGCATCTTCAGGGTATATGCTGGTCCAGGTCAGATTCAACATGGGTTTATGATGATGGAGAATTTATGTATGATGTCTATGACTACTCTTGGAGTGCTGTATCTGCATCCCATCCCTATCCAGGATTTGTATATCTTTATGATGAGCCTGTAGCGTCTTCAGGGCTTGATATATTTAGTTATATACAATATTATATAGATTTGATAATAATGCGTGTAAAGGCTTTATTTGGGGTTTAAATGACACTTAAAAGGCAGTTAAAAATAGGTACTAAGGTTGAGGCAAGAGAGCATAGAGTTAATAAGAGATATGGCAGGAAGATAGCAAAGGATCATTTAAAGGAGCATCCTAAATATTATACAAAATTAAGAAAATGTGGATTGTGAGGTAAAACAAATGAATCCTATAATGAAGAAAGTTATTATGATTGGTTTAGGTATTTTTTTAGTTGTTATTCCTGATCCAGTTACAACAATGGCAGGGCTTATATTAATATTAGCTGCATTTGCTTTAAAGTTATAATGAAAAAACTAATAATATTAATGGCTTTATCTTTGCTTTTATTAGTTTCTTTTGTTTCCTCTAATGTAAGATTTTATTCTCCGACTCCTACACATAACGCAGTAATTAATGATCCTAATATATTTTTAAATATGAGTCATTCTTCAGATGTAACTTCTCATATTAAAAATGTATCTATGGATTTAAATGGCACTTTATACAGAATCATGGATGATTCATTACTATTACATTTATCATTTGACAACAATACAGCCAACTTTGACTTGGCAACAAACAGGACTTTAGACATATCAAAATATGGCAATAATGGAACTCTGCATAACTTTGACTTGGATAATATCTTTGACTACAATACATCAACACACGCAGGAATAGAAAGAGGACAGGGAATGAGGTTTGACGGAGTTGATGATTATGTAACAATAAATCCTCTAACAGCAATAAATACTT
>PXES01000264.1 GCA_003564655.1 Paracoccaceae bacterium | reverse complement strand
CCCCAGCCACATGTCGCCCGTAGCGGCCGGGAAGCCGAGCGCGAATGGCGAAGACAGGTTCCTGGTACCGGAATACCGGATGCCGTTGACGTCGAGCGTGGCGTCGAACGCGGCCGGATCGATGCTCAGCAGCCCCGAGATGCCGGAGATGTCGGTGGGCTGGTGGCCCAGATGCAGGACGTAACTCATGACAGGTCCACTTCGATATGGAGGGAGGCTTGGGCCGCGGAGAGCGCGGGGCCGCCGCCGTGATCGCACCAGGCCTCGACCTCGCCGAGGCTGAGCGCGCGGTCCCAGCCGAGCTCGACGAAGGCATGGGCGCGATGGATGCGCAGATCGGGGTCCCGGAAGCCCAGCGCCTGCGTGCCGGGCGGGACCGGGTAGCTGAACTGCGCGGGCAGCGAGCGCAGCGTGCCGCCCTCGCCGGGGTTGCGGCCCTGGATCTGGGGATGGAAGGCGGGGCGCGGTGTGGCGGTCCAGCTGGGCGCGCCACTCGCCGGGTCGTCGTGCCAGAGCCCGTTCCGGCCGAGCCAGAGGCTGGCCGTGGCCGAGTCGAGCACGAACATCAGCACATCGCCCGCGCCGAAGGGCGGCAGGTCGGTCCGGCGCTCGACGGCAGTGGCGGAGTTCGACGCCCAGAGCGCGCCGCTGCCGCGCCAGCCGATCGAGCCCAGCGTGATCGGGTTGGTGCCGGCGTTGTAGGCGTCGCGCTGTGCGTCCGACACGACGCCCATGAAGCCCTCGACCTGGCCGACGCCACCGGGCGCGCCGGCGCCACCGGGCGCGCAGAGGACCTCCCAGTAGCGCCGCCCATCCGTGGGCAGGATTGGCAGCGCGCTCGGCACCCAGCGACGATAGTCACTGCCGCCCGAGGTGTTGATCGCGGTCTGGTTGCTGTCCGAGAGGGTGTAGCCGGGCGGGCGGCGGGTTGCGTCGAGCTGCCAGAGCGCGCCCAGATCGACCGGCGGGGGCGCGGCGTCGCCGCCTTGGGCGAGGATTGCGGCGCGCAGCAGGAGACGGCTCATGCGACCGCCCCGGCCAGCGCGCCCTGCACGACCGAGGCATCGGCGCCGCGCTTGACGAGGGCGGCGCCTGCCCATTGGCCCGCCAGCGCCACGCTGCCGGCGTTTACGCCATTGAGCGCGACGCCCGGGGCGGCGGCAAGCGTGGTGACCCCGGCGCCGATCTGCGTGACATTGACGAGCGTGCCGATCTCGAAGGGCAGGACGGCCTGCGGCGGAATGGTCACGGTGACGGCGGACGATCCGGTGGTCTCGAGGATGCTGCCCTGATCGAGCGGCTCCAGCGTGTGGCTGGTCGCGGTCAGGGTCCGCAGGCGCACTACATCGGGGCGCGGCACCTCGACCCATGCGCCGCCCGTAAAGCGCAGATGCCGCGCCTCATCCGCGATCCAGACCTGCCAGCCCTCCTGCGGGGAGAGAAAAACCCATGCCTCGTCGCCGGGCGCCCCGTCCCGGAGCACCAGCGCATTGGCGTTGGCCGCCGCGCCTTGCGGCACGACGAAGATGTCGCCGGGCGCGCCGCTGGCGGGCAGCGCCGTGCTGCGCGAGCGCGCGCGGGCCTGCACCAGCACCGAGAGAGCGCGCAGATCCTCGCTGACGCTGGTGCCCCAGTCGCGCTGGCCGGGGTCGTAGAAGGCGCGCAGCCCCAGCCCCGGCATGATCCGTTCCGGCATGTGTGGTCTCGCTTGTGATCATGATGAGAATTGCAACCTGCGCAGCGGCCCTGCCGCGCAATCGCCCGGGCGCAGCTCAGCTGCCCCAGAGAAACCCCCAGCCACGATCCCAGCCAGCGGCGAAGGGGGCCGTGAGGCGGAACCGGCGGGCCTCGCGATCCGTGATCCACGCGCCGCCGACCATCCGGTGGGCGCGGACGGCGATATCGATCTCGGCCGTGCGCTCTGGCGCGCCCGCCTCGGGAATGTCCTCGGGCGCGAGCATGCAGCTTGTGCCGCTGCCTGCCGCAAGGGTGATCGCGGGCGGCAGGAGCTCCGTGCCGCTATCGGGGTCGATCCAGCGGATTTCCAAGACATAGGCAACGCCCGGCTCGGGTCCGATAGAGGCGGCGGTGTGATCGGCGATCACCGGGCTGGTCTGGGTCAGCCGGTCGCGATGGGTCCAGGCCAGTTCAACGTCGCCCGTCACCAGCGCATCGACATCCGGCGCATAACTGCCATTGATCCGGACATTCCCGGGTGGCAGGGGGCGGATGGCGCGGCGGTCCAGCATCACCGCGTCTTCCGGGGCCAGCGCAAAGGCGAGCGTGCCGCGTCCGGTCTCGGGCAGAAGCCGGACGGCGAGCGTCTCGCCTGCGGCCCAGGCCCCGTCGGTGATCCGCGCCGTGTCATCGAAGAAGATCACCGGCGTGCCCGCCGCATGCGCGCGCGGCACCGTGTCGAGACAGCCCCGACCCACGGTGATGGCCGAGGACGTGATCCCGTCGATGCGGACCAACTCGCCATCGAGACTGGCCAGCGTGCCGATCCCGACCTCGCCGATGTCGCGCCAGCCAGTGACGGGCAAAATGCGATCCTCGGGGTGGTCCGACACATCCGCCGCGAGCAGCGCCGTCGGCGCGAAACCGACAACACCTTCCTGTGCCGGGCCAGTACCGGGATCGATCCAGAGTTCCGCCGCCAGCGCGTCGGCGCTGGGGCGCTCGCCCGTGGCCACCAGCGCGCCCGCGTCCGGATCCTCGCTCAGGAGGCGGTCGGCCTCGGTGTGACCAAGTTCGCGCACCAGCAGCCAGTATGGCGCCTCCGCGACCATGCGCCGGGCGAGTGCGCGCGGCGGCGCGGCGACGCCGGTCCCCGTCGGCATGCGCCCGCCTGCAATGGCCGTGGCGCCCAGCGCGAACACATCCTCCGCGAGCTTGAGACGGATCCCATTGTCGCGCCCGTCCCCCTGACCGACCTCCGAGATGCGCATGACGACGTCGTGGAGCCCGAGGCGCGGCGCGCGCAGCCGGATCACATCGCCGGGCGCGAGATCGGCGCCTGCGCGGGTCACCACGATCTCGCCGGTGAGCAGCGGCGCGGAGAGCGCCCGCAGGTCGCGCTCGGCCACCCGGATCGCGAGCCCCTGGTAGCGGATGCCTGGATAGTCGAGCGTGGTGGTGATCACCTCGCCCATGGCCTGCACGCGGGCGGTGTCGGTGACCGAGACCGCGCCTGTGTCGTCGGTCGCGGCATCAGTGAAGCGCACGGTGACGCTGTTGACCAGGTCCGCCGGCGCGCGGCGGCCCAGCCGCCCCCAATCCACGACATTGGTCTCGTCAAACAGGGGCAGCGCGCTGGCCGTGTAGTCCGCCCGGATGAGCCTGATCTCCCAGAGACCAGTGCGCCGGTCAATGAACAGCGTGGCGTCGATGTGGTCGAGAACGCTGCCGATGAAGTCCTCGATCGAACTGTCCTGCTGCCAGATCAACGCGAGGCCAAAGCCCTCGGCGACGAGGGTATCGGCAGCAGCGGTGAAGCTGGCCCCGATCTCGAGCGACGCATAGCCCAGCCCCCAGTCGCGATTGGTCAGGCATTCGCGGATGATATGCGCGGGGTTCATGTCCGGCCCGTTG
>PXES01000104.1 GCA_003564655.1 Paracoccaceae bacterium | reverse complement strand
TGCATGAAGCCGCGGATCATGCTGTTCGACGAGCCGACCTCGGCGCTCGACCCCGAGATGATCAAGGAAGTGCTCGATACCATGATCGCGCTGGCCGAAGAGGGGATGACGATGATCTGCGTCACCCACGAGATGGGCTTTGCGCAGGCGGTGGCCAACCGGGTAATCTTCATGGATCAGGGCCAGATCGTCGAGCAGAACGAGCCCCACGAATTCTTCCGCAACCCGAAATCCGAGCGCACCAAGCTGTTTCTGAGCCAGATTCTGGGGCACTGAGGTCGCCGCACCCGCGCCCCGGCACGGTCGCGCCCACCCACCCACCCTTGCGCGCCCGCGCCAGGGCGCGGGTGCGGCGGGCAGCGTCAGATCTGCTTTTCGGGCATGAACACCTTCAGCCCGTCCAGCGCGTCCGAGACCTTGAGCTGGCAGGTCAGCCGCGAGCGTGCGGGGTCGGGTTCATAGGCGAAGTCCAGCATGTCCTGTTCCATCGCGTCGATGGCGGGCAGTTTCTCGACCCAGTCGGGGGCGACATAGACATGGCAGGTCGAGCAGGCACAGGCGCCGCCGCAATCCGCCTCGATGCCCGGAATACCATTGTCGCGCGCGCCTTCCATGACGGTCAGCCCGTCGGCGACATCCACGACATGTTCGGTTCCGTTGAATTCGACATAAGTTATCTTGGCCATGCAATCCTCTCTGCCCTGCGGGTTTCGTGGGGAAATAGGCCAAGCCAGCGGACTTGACCAGTCGATTTTTCAATGCCGACCGGCCGGTGCCGCGACCCGGCTTCTGTCATCGTTGCGTCTATTTTTCGCCCGAATCGCGGGGCACTGTTTCGTTATGGGAAACCCGATCGCATATCTTGCCCCGACACTGCCGCAGCGGCGAATGTTGCCTGTGCTTGCCCTTGTGCTGGGCGGTCTTGCAGGCGGCGCGGCACCGGCGCTGGCCGGGTCGGTCGAGGCCAGTCGCGCGAATGTCACGCTAAGCACGCTCGCACCGCCCGAGGCGGCTGAGCGTGCGTGCTGGGCGCGCCATGCCCCGCGCGGCGGAAAGATGCGCAACGGTGTGCTGGAAGAGGTGGCCTTCCGCGTGCCCTGTCCCGAGCAGGTGAGCGAGGATTTCATCCGCACGCTGCAGCGCGCACTGGCCGCGCGCGGCTATTTCTCGGGCGAGGCCTCGGGCACCCCGGATCAGGCGACACGCGTGGCGGTGCAGGCCTTCCAGCGCGACAACGGGTTCGACAGCCCGATCCTGACGCTTGAGACCGCGCAGCGGCTCGGACTGGTCAGGGTCGAGGTTTCGCGCAACTGATCTTGCATGAAAAAGCCCCCGCGCGCCGCGCGGGGGCTGTGCCTGTCACGGGACAGGGGTCAGGACTGCTCGAGCGACAGCGCCACGAAACGCGGGTCCCCGTCACGGCGCAGTAGCACGAGGATCGAGCGGCGCCCGGCCTCGCGCGCCTCGTCGGCGCGGTCGATCAGGTCGGCGACCGTGCTGACGGGCTGCTGATTGGCCTCGGTGATCAGGTCATTGCGGCGCACGCCCTTCTGCTCGGCGTCGCTGCCTTCCTCGACCTCGCGCACCACCAGCCCGGTCGCGCTGGACGGCAGGTCAAGCTCGGCGCGCAGCGAGTCTGTCAGCGGCGCAAGGGTCATCCCCAGAAAGCTCGCCGGACCCTCGGACTCCTCGGGCTCGGGCGCGTCAGGGGCCGCACCGGACATCCCCTCGGCCACTTCGCGCTGACCCAGCGTGACGGTCAGCGTCACCTCCTCGCCATTGCGGAACACCACGACCTCGACATCGCTGCCGACCCCGGCATCGGCCACGCGGCGGACCAGTTGGCGGGTGTCGCGCACAGTGCCGTCGTCGAAGCGGAGGATCACGTCGCCAGACTGCATCCCGGCGTCCTGCGAGGGGCCTTCCATCACGTCGGTGACCATCGCCCCCTCGACCGTGTCGAGCCCGATCGCCTCGGCCATTTCGGGTGTCATGTCCTGAATGCGCACGCCCAGCCAGCCGCGACGGGTCGAGCCGAAATCGCGCAGCTGTTCGATGACATTGGTCGCGACATTGGACGACATCGCGAAGCCGATCCCGATCGAGCCGCCAGTGGGCGACAGGATGGCCGTGTTCACGCCGATCACCTCACCCTCCATGTTGAAGAGCGGGCCGCCCGAATTGCCACGGTTGATGGCGGCGTCGGTCTGGATGTAGTCGTCGAAATTGCCCTGCAGCGCCCGGCCCCGGGCCGAGATGATCCCGGCGCTGACCGAGAAGCCCTGACCCAGCGGGTTGCCGACCGCGATCACCCAATCGCCCACGCGCGCCCCCTCGGAGTCGCCCCAGGGCACATGCGGCAGCGCTTCGTCATGGTTGACACGCAGCAATGCCAGATCGGTGGCCGGATCGGTGCCCACCAGTTCAGCGGGAAGCTCGAGCCCCGAGAAGAACTCGACCGTGATCTCGTCCGCGCCGTCGATGACATGGTTATTCGTCACGATGAAGCCATCGTCCGAAATCACGAAACCGGACCCCAGCGCCTGATTCTGGCGCGGCCGGTTGGGTCGGCCCTCGCGCCCGGGCGGGTCGCCGAAGAAATCGCGGAAGAATTCGTCGAAAGGCGAACCCTCGGGCAGGCGGGGGCGATCATCCTGCAGGCGTGACGCGACTGTCGTGGTCGTGGTGATGTTCACCACCGCCGGGCTGACGCGTTCGGCCAGATCAGCGAAGCTTTCGGGGCGTTCGGTCTGCGCCTGAGCGGTCACGATCTGCGCTAGGGTAAATGCCAGCATCAGCGCGCCCAGCCACACCAGGCGTATCGGGGTGGGGCGGGCGCGCGGCAACGCAAGACTCTCTGCTCTCATGAAACGGGTCTCCTGTAGTGTGGGGCGATGGCTACGCACCTGACGCAGAGTTAGGCGTGATGGTGCCAAACGCAATTTGTGATTCCTGCTTTCAACCAGACGTGAAACCGTGTCAGCCCTGACCGATGCTGCGCGCAAGCGTCACCAGCAGCGCCCCCGCAACCAATGCCAGAAGCCCGATGACGCGCCGCGCCTCGACCGGCATCTCGGCGAGCAGCTTCAGGAACTCTTCAATGCGGCGAGGGGCCAGTGCGAACACCAGCCCCTCGAAGATGAGCACCAGCCCCAGCGCCAGTACCAGTGTCGATATGCTCACCTGTGCAACCTAGTTGCCGATCATCTCTTCCAGCTCGCGCACGGCATCGGGCTCTTCCGGCTCGGGCTCGGGCAGGCGCTGTTGCAGCGAATCGGGGTCGCGCGCGATTTCCTCGGCGGCTTCGCGGACCGCCTGCAGCGTCTCCTCGCTCACCCCGTCAGAGCGCAGGAAGGCGAAGAACTCGCTGTCCGGGCGCAGCACCATGGACGAGTTGTCGCCCCTCAGCGCCAGCTCGTAGCTCTGCATCGAGCGGGTGAAGGCAAAGAACTCGGGGTCGAGGTTGTAGGCCTCCGCGTAGATCCGGTTGCGTTCGGCATCGGCCTCGCCGCGGATGATCTCGGCCTCGCGGCGCGATGCCGAGACAAGCTCGATCACCGTCCGGTCGGCCAGGGCGCGAACGCGCTGCGCGG
>PXES01000265.1 GCA_003564655.1 Paracoccaceae bacterium | reverse complement strand
TTGGCGGCCGCCATGGCGCGCAGTTCGGCGGCCTTGCCCTCGATCTCGGCGAGGGGTTTTTCGAATTCCAGATAGTTCATCGGCGCTGGTCCTGAGCTTTGCGGGCTTATGCGGCAGCCAGCCGGGATTTGCAATCCGGCAGGCGCGGCAGGGCAGGGCGCCCGACCCCTCGCCTCCGTGTTTTCATCTTTGCCCAATTATCCCGGGGGGCGCGCGGCACGCGCGACGGGGGCAAAGCGGGGGCAGAGCCCCCAAACCCCTCGCGCCCGCTCACGACACGACAGGCGACTCGACTCCGCCATGCTGCGCGCCTAGATTTGAACATAAGCAGAACATTTCAGATCCCACAATGCCACGCCGCATCCTCGCCCTCTGGCTGCCCCGTTTCGGTGCCGACCTGTCGTTGCGCCGCGCCCCCGTGGCGGGGCCCTTCGCGCTGGTCACCCGCGCGCGCGGCGCCGACCGGCTGGAGGGGCTGAACCCCGAGGCCGCAGCGCGGGGCCTGGCGCCCGGGATGGGACTTGCCGATGCCCGCGCGCTGGTGCCCGACCTGCTGACCCGCCCCGCCGACCCGCGCGCCGAGGCGCAGGCGCTCGCCGCGTTGCGCCGCTGGGCCGTGCGCTACTGCCCCTGGGTGGCGTGCGACGGGGCGGACGGGCTGGTGCTCGACATCACGGGCGCTGCGCATCTGGCCGGGGGCGAGGCGGCGCTGCGGGCAGATCTGCTCGACCGGCTGACGCGGATGGGCTTTGCCGCCCGCGCCGCCATCGCCGATACGCGTGGCGCGGCCTGGGCGCTGGCGCATCACGGCCGCGCGGGCATCATCGCGCCCGGCGCGACCGAGGCCGCGCTGATGCCGCTGCCGCTGGCGGCGCTGCGGCTCGCCCCCGAGACGGTCGAGGGGCTCGCACGGCTGGGTCTGCGCCGCATCGGCGATCTGATGCCCATGCCGCGCGCCAGCCTCGCGCGGCGCTTCGGGGCGGAGCCGCTCCTGCGGCTGGATCAGGCGCTGGGCCGGGTGGCCGAGCCCGTCACCCCCGACCCCGAGCCGCCCTGCCGCGCCGTGCGCCTGTCGCTGCCCGAGCCCATCGGGCTGATGGCCGATCTCGAGGCCGGGATCGCGCGGTTGCTCGACCGGCTTTGCGCGCATCTGCGCGGGGCCGAGGCGGGCGCGCGCGGGCTGCTGCTGGAACTCTCGCGCGTCGATGGCGGGACCGTACGGATCGAGATCGGCCTCGCGCGTGCGATGCGCGATGCGGCGGCCATGCAGCCGCTGCTGGCCCGCGCGCTGGACGGCTTCGATGCGGGTTTCGGCATCGACCGGATGCGGCTGAGCGCCGAGCGGGTCGAGCCGTTGCCCGTCCGGCAGGTCACCACCACCGGCGCGCAGGCGCAGGATGATATGGCCGACCTGCTGACGCGGCTGTGCAACCGCGTGGGCTTCGAGCATGTCACACGGCACCTGCCTGCGGACAGCAACATCCCCGAAAAGGCCTTCACCACCGCCGCGGCCGCCTATAGCGAGCCTGCGCGCGACTGGTCCTGGCCCGCAAGCCCCCCCCGTCCGCTGACGCTGTTCCCGCCCGAGCCTATCGCCGGCAGTGGCCGCGCCGTTCCGCGCCGGTTCCGCTGGCGGGGGCAATGGTGGCAGGTGCAGGCCGCGCAGGGCCCCGAGCGGATCAGCCCGGAATGGTGGCTCGACGATCCGGCCTGGCGGTCGGGGCTGCGTGATTACTGGCAGGTGCAGACGGATCGCGGCGCGCGGCTGTGGCTGTTCCATACCCCGCAGCGCGACGGCTGGTGCGTGCAGGGGATGTTCGCCTGATGCGGGCTCCGGTTGATCTGCCCGGTGCATCGTTTCCGCACGGCTGGCTCGAAAGCGCCCACGGGGCGTGCCCATACGCTCGCACCAGCACGCGACCCGAGGGCGTATTGGGCCAGCCGCGCGGGACGGGGGAACCTGCCCCGATGCGCAGTGATCAGCCGGACGCCATATGAGGCCCGCCCGAGCGCAGGGGCGGCACGGCCGATCCGGGTGGATAGGGTCAGGCGTGGTCTTGCTCGGAAGTGCGTTATAATATAACTCAAAATCATCCTGCCCCGGTAATACGGACTGCCTAGATGTCTGACCCGCTTTCTCTTGACCTCGCCTTGCGAGCGCGCGCGCAGTCGAACCCCGCCAGGGCGCGTCACGATCCCGCGAAGCCGCTTCCGCCCGGCGTCCGTATCACCGACAGCCTTGACGGGCTGGCGGCCATCCATGCCCCCGATTGCGCCGCCGTGATCTGCGCCTGGTCCGGCGGTGCGGCGTTGCGCGACTGGCTGGCGGGACTGCCGGTAGAGTGCCTGCCCCGGACCCGCGAGATCGTGCGCCCCGACGCCATCGGGGCCGCGCTGACCCGGGTCTGCGCGCCCATGCCCGACGTGCCGGAGCGGTCTGCGTTCATCGAGAGTATCGCGACTCTGGCCGATCGTTTCGCCACGACCCTGCAAGCGCCCTGGCTGTTGATGCGGCTGGAGGTCGTGACCGGAAATGCCTGCCGCCGCTTCCACGTCGATAATGTGACAGCCCGGCTGGTCTGCACCTGTCGCGGCACCGGCACACAATACGGACAGGCCGAGGCGGGCGCGGAGCCAGAGGTCATCCACACGGTCCCGCAGGGCCAGCCGATCCTTCTACGCGGGATGCGCTGGCCCACGACGCCGCCCTCGCTGCTGAAACCCCGCTCGCCGCCGATCGAAGGGACGGGCGAGGCGCGGCTGCTGTTGGTGCTCGACCCGGTCCTCGATCCGGAGGATGAGGTTTAGGGCGCTAACTGGCGCTTGATCCGAACTCGTTACAAGATTACGCAATCGACATGATCTCGCTCAAAACCCTATCGATCCGCCTGACCGCCGCGCTGCTTGCGCTGGCTCTGACGGGCCTGGGGTTTGGTCATCAACACGCGCCCGGCGCGCCTGCCGACCCGTTGCTGACCGCATATCTTGAACAGGGCGGATCGCTGCATGATCTCTGCCTTTACGAGCACAGTGCCCCCGATGGTGAGGAGCCGGCAGATTGTCCAGTCTGCACGCTGGCAAACGGCATGGCATTGGCGACGGTTGGGTCACAGGCAGGAAATGGCTTTGGCATCGTCATGCGCAACCTGCCAAAGGCAGGTCATTTGCTGGCCGAACCTCATACCAAGCGCGCACCCCCGGCCCGTGGCCCGCCATTTGCTCTTGTCTGACACCTGAAACCCGGTCGCGCATGCGGTCGGTTCTTACAGCTTCATACAAGAGAGAATCCTTATGCGATCCAAGATACTTGCGGCTGTCGCCGCAACTCTGGCTGCGCCTGCAGCCTTTGCTCATGCCACATTCGAGCAGCGCGAAGTCACCCAGAATGCGCGTGAGCGCATGGTTGTGCGAATCCCGCATGGCTGCGCGGGCGGGCAGGATACGCTGCGGGTGCGGGTGGCCATTCCTGATGGCATCAACGCCGTCCAGCCCATGGTCAAGGTCGGCTGGGAGCTCAGCGTCGTCACCGGCCCGTTGGCCGAACCCTATCACAGCCATGGCGCCGAGATCACCGAAGGCGTGCGCGAGATCATCTGGCAGGGCAATCTGCCGGATGCATTCTACGATGAATTTGTCTTCCGCGCCCGCTTCACCGAAGCCCTGCCTGCGGGCGAGTTGGTCCATATTCCGGTGGTGCAAGAATGTGCCGATGGTGCCGCGCGCTGGATCGAGATCCCGGCCGAGGGGCAATCGGCCCACGATCTGCCCTACCCGGCCCCGGCGGTGATGGTGCTGCCTGCGGCCGATCACGGGCACTCGCACAGCCATTCGCATGACCATGGGCACAGCCACGGCGATTGAGAGATAGCGGCAGGCCAGGGTTTGTGGAGGCGCCCCTTCCCTTGGCCTGCCGCTTGTCGCGCAGTGGTCGGTTCCCGTTCGTTGCGCATCATGTCCTGTCGGGCGCGATTCCCCGGCCCGGCGGGCATTTTCGAGTTTACCTGATGCGACGCGCGCTTGTCATCTTTCTTGCCGTCCTGATCCTGCCGATACAGGCGCTGGCCCATGCGCAGTTGCGCGAGGCAGACCCTGCTTCGGGCGCGATCCTCGATACCGCCCCGGCCGAGGTCTTGCTGACATTCAACGAGCCGATCGGCGCGCTGCAAACGCGGCTTTTCGGCCCTGATGGCAGCGTCAGCGATCTGGAGGCCCGCGCCGAAGGCCCTCGCCTGATCGTGCGGTTGCCCGATGGGCTGTCAGAGGGGACGCACGCGCTCTCCTGGCGGGTGATGTCGGATGACGGCCATCCTGTGGGCAGCACGCATGTCTTTTCCATCGGCTTCGAGACCGGCGCGCCAGAAGCCGCGCCCGAGCCTGTGCCGTGGTCCGCTGCAGTGGCGCGCGGGCTCTTGACCGTGATGTTGGTGATGGGCGTGGGGGGCATGGTCTGGGCCGTGCTCTCGCAAACGGCCGCACCGCGCGTCACGGCTGCTGCGCTTTGGGCAATCGTCCCTGCGACAATCGCCCTGATCGCGACCCAA
This sequence comes from Paracoccaceae bacterium, assembly GCA_003564655.1. Lineage (GTDB taxonomy): Bacteria > Pseudomonadota > Alphaproteobacteria > Rhodobacterales > Rhodobacteraceae > Roseinatronobacter. The sequence goes on along the minus strand of PXES01000265.1, from coordinate 10,888 downwards.
GCCATGGATATGACCGGTGCTGGCCCTGCGGCGCTTCTCTCGGGCGAGGCTTGGGCCTTGGCGCTGAACAGCCCGCTCGGGCTTGCTGCCGCCTTTGCTGTCGGCGCGAACCTGCTTGCGTTCAACTGGCGCAAATGGCCCGTGCTTCTGGCATGGAGCCTCGCCGCGCTCTCCTTCGCGTCAGCCGGACATGCGGCGCGGGCTGAGCCGTTGGCGCTGATGGCGCCGCTGGTTTTTGTCCATGCCATGGCCCTCATCTTCTGGGCGGGGGCATTGCCGGGGCTGCTATTTGCGCTGCGCCGCCCGGATGCTGAGGCGCTGATGCTGCGTTTCTCGCGGATCGCTCTGCCGATGGTTGCGGCGCTTGCCGTCTCGGGCGGAATCTTGGCATGGCGGCAGATCGAGACTGCAAGCGCGCTGACCAGCACGGCCTATGGCTGGATCTATCTTACCAAGATGGGGATGGTTCTCTGCGTCCTGGCACTCGCCGGATATAACAGGCTGCGCTTGACGCCCCTGCTGTCAACCGATGGCGCGCTGGCGCGGATGCGGTTCAACCGCTCGCTGCGGCTGGAATTGGGGCTGATGCTGCTGATCCTGGCGCTGACCGCCGGGTTCCGCCTGACCCCGCCCCCGCGTGCCATCGCCGAGATCGCCGAAACCCGCGTCGAGGTCCATCTGCACGGTCGCGAAACCATGGCCGATATCGTGCTGATCCCAGGCAGGCCCGGGCAGAATAATATCGAGATCGTGCCACTGGACGGAAATTTCCAGCCTTTCACGCCGCTTGAGGTCACGCTGTTTTTCTCAATGCCCGAGGCCGGGCTGGAGCGCCTCGAAGCCCCGGCCGAGAAGGGCGAGGACGGGATATGGATTGCCGGACCAATTCATCTGCCGCAGACGGGGAACTGGGACATCGTCGCTGATATTCTGATCACCGATTTCCGCAAGGAGTTGATCGGTGGCGAGATCAGCTTGCTGCCATAAGTGTTACAAGATAACGCTCAGCCGATGACACTCACCATCGACCAGACCACCGAGTTCCGGCGCCTTGAACTCCCCGCTCTGGGCGCGCTCTTCACCCTCTCTGGCGCGGCGGCGCTGATCTATCAGGTGCTGTGGGTGCGCGAGTTGGGGCTTCTCTTCGGCTCGACCGCGCAGGCCGCGGCGCTGACCATTGCCATCTTCTTTGCCGGCATCGCGCTGGGCGGGTGGATCTTCGGTCGGCTGGCGGCGCGGCTGGCGCGGCCCTTGCGCGCCTTTGGACTGGTCGAATTGGGTGTCGCGGCAACGGCGCTGGGGCATTTTCTGGTCGCAGACACCTATTTCGCGATTTACCCGGCGCTTTATGCGCTGGTCGGTGGTGTGCCGGTGCTCGAGACCGCGCTGAAGGCAGGGGTGGCGGCGATGATCCTGCTGCCCTCGGCCATATTGATGGGCGGCACCCTGCCGCTGATCGGCCAGCACGTCATCCGCGCGCGCGACACGCTGGGGCGCGCGGGTTCGGCGCTTTATGCGCTGAACACGGCAGGCGGGGCGATGGGCGCGCTCGCGGCGGGGTTCTTCCTGCCCATGTGGCTGGGCTTTTCGGGGGCCTATCTGCTGGCCGTGGGCTTCGATCTGTTCGTGGGCGCGGCAGCGCTGCTGCTGGCACGCCGCGCGCTGCCGATGGTCGCCCAAGCCCGGCCTGCCCGCGTCGCCATTCCCGCGCGGCTGTGGGTCATCGCCTTCGCCTCGGGCTTTGCCACGCTGGCGGTCGAGGTGATCTGGACCCGTGCCTTCGCGCAGGTGCTGCAGAACTCGGTCTACACCTACGCGCTGGTGCTGACCGTGTTCCTGGCCGCCCTGTCGCTGGGCGCGGCGCTGGCCAATGCGCTGGGTCGCCTGTCGGTGCGCCCCGAGGCGGTGCTGACCGGCCTTCTGATGGCCTCTTGCGCGGTCATCGCGGCCACGCCGCATCTGTTCCACCATCTGACCGACGGGTTGCGCTATCTCGGCGGGCGTGCGGACTTCGCCGGATACGTGCTCGAGGTCGGGCGGGTCGCGGCGCTGACCATGCTGATCCCCGGCACGATCCTCGGCGCGGTGCTGCCCTATCTGCTGCGTCTGATGGAGGGCGGGGGCGCCCCGGGCGCGTTGCTGGGGCGATTGATAGCCGTCAACACCACTGGCGCGATCCTCGGCGCGCTGGCGGGCGGCTTCGTGTTGCTGCCACTGGTCGGCATGTGGAAGGGGCTGTGGCTGATGGGCGCGGTCTATGGCCTGCTGGTGCTGGCGCTCTGGCGCCCCTCGGACGGCGGGGCAGCGCGGATCACGCGGTTCGCGGCGCTGGCGGGTGCGGTGATCCTGCTTGCAGGGCAGCCGGGGCTCGAGCCGACGCGCCTGAGCCCTGATCAGACGCTTCTGGCCTTTCGCGAAGGCCCCTCGGCCCATGTCGCGGTGATCGAGCGGAACGACGCGAAGTTCATCCGTGTCAATAACTTCTACACCCTTGGCGGATCCGGTGCGCTGGTGCCCGAGCGCAACCAGACGATGATCCCGCTGCTGACACACCCCGACCCGCGCGAGATCTTTTTCCTTGGCCTTGGCACCGGGATCTCGGCCGGGGCAGGGCTGTTTGCCGACCCCGACCGCGTGACAGTGTGCGAGCTTTTGCCCGATGTGGTGGATTTCGCCGAAACTTGGTTTCAGCCCTACACAAACGGCCTGTTCACTGACCCGCGCGTCACTATCCACCGCGAGGACGGGCGGCAATGCCTTGCCCGGTCGCCCGCTACTTATGACATGATCATCGCCGATCTGTTCACGCAATGGCGCGCCGGTGTCGGCAATGTCTACACCAAAGAGCATTACCGCCTTGCCGCCAGTCGCCTGAACGCGGGCGGGGCCTATGTGCAATGGATGCCGCTCTATCAGGTCTCGCGCCGCGAATTCGCGATCATCGCGAACACGATGGCGCAGGTGTTTCCCGAAGTGACCCTCTGGCGCGGTGATCTTTATCCCGAACGCTCGATCCTCGCCATTGTCGGGCGCAAGACGCCCGGGCCGCTGGACCCCGCGACGCTGGCCGCGCAGTGGCGCGCGATGACGGGCGAGGGTGCGCCCGACGACGCGCTGGCCGACCGGGCGCTGAAATTCTACGCGGGGAATGCGGCGTCAAACATCTTTGCGGATGCGCCGATCAACACAGATGACTGGCCGCTGATCGAATACCTTGCCCCGCGCACCCACCGCGCGGTGATCGCGGGCCGGGCCGAGTGGCTGACAGGCACGGCGCGTGACGCGCTATATGCCGATCTGCTGACCGCATTGCCGCCCGATCAGGACCCGCATCTTGCCCGGCTGACCGAAGCGCAGCGCGCCCTGCCGCGCGCCGGGGCGATCTACGCGCAATGGCAGGGGAAGCGGCGGCGCAACGATCTGCGCGCGGGCGCGCTGTGGCAGGAGTTTGTCGCACTGACCCCGCCCCATGCCATCACCCCCGACAGCCCCGCCGGGCAGGTCGGCCGGGGCAGCACCGCCTTTGGCGATGCGGCAGAGTGACCGGGCAGCTCTGGCCCGGGGTCGATCATGGCCCAGCTCTCGTGCCGGACCTGCGTTTGCTGGCGCAGTATTTGGGCGGCGAAACCCGCATTTGGCTTGCGCTGAAGTGCCGACTCCGGCCTGGGTCATGTGACTTGCGGCTGATGATCACCGCGCATCGCGACCCGTTTCTAGGCCAGCGCGAGTGGACCGAAAGCGCCCTCGGGGCGTGCAAGGGTGGGTGGGCGCGCCCCGACGGCGCTTTCGAGCGATCCGTGCGATAGCGATGCACCGAGCGGATCAACCCGCACCCGTATCACAGCGCGGAACGTGCCGCGGTCATCAGCGCATGATGCAGGCTTTGCGCGCCCGAGCGCGGGCCGTAAAGCGTGAGCATATCGTCACGCGGGATCACGAAGCAGCTCAGATGCTCGATCGCGCTGCGCCGCGCCTGGCCGGGCCTCAGACGCTCCAGATCCAGATTGCACAGCCGTTCCATCACCCGTGTGATGCCCTTGCCCGCCAGATCGAAGCGCACCCATGCGTCGCTCTGGTCGGTGATGCTGGCTGCCTGACCGGCTGCGTCTGCGGCGCGCTGCGCCAGATCGGAATGCGTGGTGTACGGGGCCTCGATCATCCAGGCGTCGGGCCCGATCCAGAACGCTCCGATGACGTCTCCCTGCGCGGCTCCGGCAATACCGGGCGCCTCGGCGCCGGTCAGCTTTGCCAGCGCGGCGCGACATGCCGCCGCCTGCCCCTGTCGCGCCGTGAGCGAGGCCAGCGCCCAGTCCGGGGCCTCGGCCAGGCTCAGCGGGCCGATGGTGTCGGTGCGCGGGGTCGTGGCCCCCAGCGCGCTCAGCGGGGCGAGATCATGCACGCAGACGCTCTCCTTCCGGGTCGATGAAATGGGGCGAGACAACCTCGACCGGGACATCCTGCCCTGTCAGAGGGCTCGCGGCGCGCAAGGTCGTGCCGATGCGCGCCGGCCCGTCCTTGACGAACCCCAGCGCGATATGCGCGCGCAGGTTGGGCGAATAGCAGGCCGATGTGACATGGCCCAGATCGCTGGCGGCGACGGTTGGCGCCCCCGGTTCCAGCAGATGCGCGCCCGCCGGGACAGGTTTGTGCGGATCACAGGCGCGCAGGCCCACAAGGCGCGGCGCATCGGGTGTCGTCAGCCCCTCGCGCCGCGACAGAACAGCCCCGATGCTGTCTTTCTTGCTGCTGACCATCCGGCCCATGCCAAGATTGAGCGCCGTGGTCTGGCCATTGATCTCATTGCCGGTGACATGCCCCTTCTCGATGCGCATGACGCCCAGCGCCTCGGTGCCGTAGGGGGTCACGTCATATTCGGCCCCTTCCGCCATGATCCGGCGGATCAGCGCATCGCCATAGCGCGTGGGAACGGCCAGTTCATAGGCCAACTCGCCCGAGAAGGAGATTCGGAACAGCCGCGCGGGGCAGCCCTTGCAGACCGTGATCTCGGCGCAGGCCATGAAGGGGAAGGCGTCATTCGAGATATCGATGCCCGGATCGACGAGCCTCTCCAACAGCTTGCGGGCATTGGGCCCGGCGATGGCGAATTGCGCCCAGGCCTCGGTCGTCGAGATCATTTGCACATCCATGTCGGGCCACAGGCATTGGCGGGCGAATTCCATGTGGCGATAGACCGGCACGGCATTGGCCGTGGTGGTGGTGACGACGAAATGATCCTCGGCCAGCCGCGCGGCGGTGCCATCGTCGAACACGATGCCATCCTCGCGCAGCATCAGCCCGTAGCGCACGCGGCCCACAGGCAGTTTCGCGAATCCGTTGCAGTAGATGCGGTTCAGGAACTCGGCCGCGTCGCGGCCCTGTACGTCGATCTTGCCCAGTGTCGAGACATCGCAAACGCCCACCGAGCCGCGCGTCGCCAGCACCTCGCGGTCAACGCTCTCTCGCCAATGGCTTTCGCCCGCGCGCGGAAACCATTGCGCGCGCAGCCACAGCCCTGCCTCGACAAAGACCGCGCCTTGCTCGTCGGCCCAGTGGTGGCTGGGCGTCAGGCGGCGGGGGCGGTATTCCGCACCGCGCGCACGCCCGGCCAGCGCGCCCATGGCCACTGGCGTGAAGGGCGGGCGGAACATGGTGGTGCCGGTCTGGGCAATGCTGTTGCCGGTCAGTTCGGCCATCACCGCCAGCCCGCCGAGATTGGCGGTCTTGCCCTGATCGGTCGCCATGCCGAGCGTGGTGTAGCGCTTGAGATGCTCGACCGAGCGGAACCCTTCCTGATGGGCAAGCTTCACATCCTTGACCGTCACATCGTTCTGGAAATCGAGCCAGGCGCGGCGGTCGCCCTTGACATGCCAGAACGGTGTGATGCGGGTGGGCGCATCCTCGGTCTGCGGCAGGTCGGGGGAAGTGGCCGCGATACCCAGATCGCCGAGCGCCTGCACGGCCTGCGCGGCCCCGCCCGCAAGGGCCGCATGGGTGCTGAACTGCCCTGCCGCAGCACCTGCAACAGACATGCCGGGGGGCAGGTCCGCCCCCGGCACGAAAGCCGCCAGCCCCTCGTCCCAGACAGGCCGCCCGCGCTGGGGGCAGGTCAGCGCGACATTGGGGTTCCAGCCGCCCGAGACGCCGAGCGCGCCGACCGTGAGTTTGCGAATGCCGCCGCCCGCCGGGCGCACGGTGATCGACCGCAACCCCAGCCGCCCGGAGGTTTCGGTGACTTGGCCCCCGGCGATTACCTCGACCCCGTCGAGTGCCGGGGCATCCGCGCGGGTGTCGATCAGAGCGGCGACCTCGATCCCCCGGGCCAGCAGGTCGGCGGCGGTGCGGTGGCCGTCATCATTGTTGGTGAAGACGGCGACAGTTTGCGCGGGGCAGGCGGCCCAGCGATTGACATAGGCGCGCAGCGCGCCCGCGGTCAGAATGCCGGGGCGATCATTGTCGGCGAATGCGATGGGCCGCTCGATCGCGCCTGCGCACAGGATCGCGCGGCGGGAATAGATGCGCCAGAGGATCTGGCGCGGCTTGCCCTCGGGCGGGGTGGGCAGATGGTCGCTGACACGCTCGAGCGCGCCATAGATGCCGTGATCGAAGGCGCCGATGACGGTCGTGCGCGGCATCAGGCGGACATTGGGCAGCGCGTCCAGTTCCGCGACGGCCTGCGCGGCCCAGTCGGCCCCTGCCATGTCACCCAGGGCGAAGCTTTCGGCATTCAGCCGCCCGCCCATGCGGAAATCCTCATCCGCGAGGATGACGCGCGCGCCCGCGCGCGCCGCGCTGAGCGCGGCCATCAACCCGGCAGGCCCCGCGCCGATAATCAGTAGATCGCAATGCAGGAAGCCCTTGTCGTAGCTGTCGGGGTCGGGCTTTGTGGTGATCGACCCCAGCCCGGCGGCGCGGCGGATGATCGGCTCATAGAGCTTTTCCCAGAACGCGGCGGGCCACATGAAGGTCTTGTAATAGAACCCGGCGGTCAGGAAATTCGACAGCCTGTCATTGATGGCCATCGCGTCAAAGCGCAGCGCGGGCCAGGCATTCTGCGGCTCCGCGCGCAGGCCCTCGAACAGCTCGATCGTGGTGGCGCGGGTATTGGGTTCCTGCCGCGCGCCGCTGCGCAATTCGACCAGCGCGTTGGGTTCCTCGCTGCCCGCGCTCAGCACGCCGCGCGGGCGGTGATACTTGAATGATCGCCCCATCAGCCGCACGCCATTGGCCATCAGCGCTGAGGCGAGCGTGTCACCGGGATGGCCCCTGTAATACTGCCCGTCGAAACGGAAGGTCAGCTTGCGGTCGCGGTCGATCTGGCCGCCGGAGGGAAGTCTCATCGGCTGCGCCCCTCTCTGCGGGCCACGTTGCTGGCCAGCTCGACCTGCGTGATCTCATGGGTGAGCGTATCGCGCGTGACGACCAGCCAGGAGCGATCCCCCTGCTCGTGAAACCACAACTCGCGGTGCAGCCCGGCGGGATTGTCGCGCAGATATGCGTAGTCGAAGAACGCCTGCGCCGCGCCGTCTGCCAGCCCGTCGGGGCGGTGCAGCAGCGAGGCGTCGCCCAGATAGGTGAATTCCTGCGCGTCGCAGGGGCCGAGAAGGGGATGGTTGATGATCATGGCTGCCCCTGCAAGCGTCGTGCCGTTGTGCGTCGAGGTGTTTGAGTATTTTCGGCAAGAAAATGAAGCATGATGGATCTCAATGCCGATTGGGCTGCGCACCCACGCCTTTCTCGTCGATCATGGTGCCGCGCGCGAAGCGGTCGATCCGATAGGCGGTGGCGGTCGGGTGCGGCTGGTCGGTGGTCAAGAGATGCGCGAAGCACCAGCCCGAGGCAGGCGTCGCCTTGAACCCGCCATAGCACCAGCCGCCATTGAAATAGAGCCCCTCTACGGGCGTGCGGTCGATGATCGGCGAGCCGTCCATCGACATGTCCATCACGCCGCCCCAGCTGCGCAACAGCCGCGCGCGCCCCAGATTGGGCAGGATCGCCATCGCCTCGGCCGCCACATCCTCGATGATCGGCAGGTTGCCGCGCTGCGCGTAGGAGTTGTAGCCGTCGAGATCGCCGCCGAAGACCAGCCCGCCCTTGTCGGACTGGCTGCAATAGAAATGCCCCGCGCCGAAGGTGATGACGCCGGGCAGGATGGGCTTGAGCCCTTCGGTGACAAAGGCCTGCAGGACGTGGCTCTCGATGGGCAGGCGCATGCCCGCCATCGCCATCAGGCGGCTGGAGTTGCCCGCGACGGCCACGCCCCCCTTGCCCGCGCCGATGAAGCCGCGCGCGGTCTCGACGCCCGTGCAGCGGCCGTTTTCGATGCGCAGCCCTGTCACGGCACAATTCTGGATGATATCGACACCGCGCTGGTCCGCCCCGCGCGCATAGCCCCAGGCGACGGCGTCATGGCGTACGGTGCCGCCCCGGCGGTGTGCCAGCCCGCCCAGTATGGGGAAGCGGGCATTGTCGAAATCGAGAAACGGGTATTCGCGGCGGATCTGCGCACGGTCGAGGAGTTCGGCATCCGCGCCATGCAGGATCATCGCATTGCCGCGCCGGATAAACGCGTCGCGCTGGGCGTCCGAGTGGTACAGGTTCAGAATGCCGCGCTGGCTGACCATGGCGTTGTAGTTGAAATCCTGCTCGAGCCCCTCCCACAGCTTGAGCGAGAATTCGTAGAACGGCTCGTTGCCGTCCAGCAGGTAGTTCGAACGGATGATCGTGGTATTGCGCCCGACATTGCCGCCGCCGATCCAGCCCTTTTCCAGCACCGCGATCCGGCTCTGGCGGAACTGCTTGGCCAGGTAATAGGCGGTGGCGAGCCCATGCCCGCCGCCGCCCACGATGACATAGTCGTAATGGGGCTGCGGGTCCGGGTCGCGCCAGGCCGGGGTCCAGCCCTTGTGGCCGGTCAGGGCCTCTTTGAAAATCCGAAAGCCGGAATAGCGCATGGTCAGCCTCTTGCTTGTCCGCTTACCCTAGCGCGGGCCCGTGCGATGCGCTGCCCGAAAAATGACGGCGCGGCGATCAAATCCGACTCTCGCCCCGGACGGCGCCCATGGGGCGGGCACCAGCCCCGAGGGATGACCGGCGGTGCGGGTGGCCGAGGGTCGCGACGTCCATCCCGGCACGCCTGTGCGCATCTTCGGCGCGGATGCCTGCGTTGATCTGGCATGCGGGCCGCGCCGTTGACAAGAGCCGTTTGCGATGACGCGCGCAGCGAATTCGGCAAGCGAGCGTGATGCGCGGTATCGCCTGCGCGTTCCAAAATGCGGGCAGACGCGCCGGAGCCGGCCCAAGCCTACCCGACAAAGGGTTGACTGACACGAGATATCACGCGATCCCTGCATCATGGAACCTGTCATCCGGGGATCAGCTCTGGCGGCCCTGCACATTGTCGCCGAATACGATCTGTTCGTGGGCAGCCGTGCTCATGTCGCCTGAAGTTCTTCTGCTGGCGCGAGACCTGGCGCTGAACGTTGTCGCGGTCAGCGTGCTGTCCTTCGCTCTGTATTTCGCAAGATATCATCGCCGGGACTATGCTGTCGGGTTCATCGCGATCAATATCAGCCTGTTCGTGGTTGCCTCGGTCCTGACGGTTTCCCCGGAATTGACCATCGGGGTCGGATTCGCGCTGTTCGCGATCCTGTCCATCGTGCGCCTGCGCTCGGACGAGGCGACCTGGATCGAGATCGGCTACACGATGGTGGCGCTGGTGCTCGGTCTTGTGAACGGCTTGCCGGGGCCGTCCTTCGAGATCAAGCTGATCCTTTCCGGGGTGCTTCTGGCAGCGATGTTCGTCGCCGACCATTTCATGGTGCTGTCGCCGTCGCGCCACAGGCGCTGCCGGGTCATCCTCGAGACCATTGTCCTTGATCACCGGCAGTTGTGCGCGCTGGTTGGACGGCGCCTGGGCGGCACGGTCCGGCATCTGTCGATCATCGAGGTGGACCATGTGACCGAAACAATGCGCCTCGATGTGCGCTACATCGCGACGCCGTCTTCGCCGCAAACTCCCGAGATGGACGGAGCGCCCCGCGAGGGATCGGAGACGCGCAACGTGTCGACATGACCCTGGCCAGCGCTGTCAATGTAACGGCCGGATACGGCATGGCGCAGGAGCATGTCGCCGGATTCGAGGCTGTGAGCCTTGACGCGTCCAGCGCCTACCCGCCCAGCCGCTTCGATCGCAAGTTCCTGGTCCCGGTCGCCGCTTTGGGCACGCTCATGCAGGACCTGCACACGACCTGCGCCGAGGGGCAGGGGTGGCAGGTGCTCGAGGTCGGGGGCCACAGGATCGTGGAGTACCGGACCGCCTATTTCGACACGCCCTGCCTGCAACTCTATCGCGATCACCGACAGGGGCGGCGGCGTCGCTTCAAGATCAGGACGCGCCGCTACAGCACCGGTGCCCACATGCTCGAGATCAAGCTCAAGGGCAGTCGCGGCATGACCGAGAAGCTGCGTCGCGTCCGCGCGGACGGGGCGTGCCGGTTGGCTCTCGAGCACGCGGAACACGACTGGTTGCATGACAGCCTGCAAGAGCATCTGCTCTGCCCCGCGCCGCAGCCCCTCTCGGCGACTGCGCAGACGGTCTATAGCCGCATCTGTTTCTTCGGGCCGGATAATGCGCGGCTGACGATCGATCTGGACCTTGCCGTCGCGGACAGCACTGTGGGCGCGGTGCAGCGGCCGATCAGTGTCAATCCCGGCGTTGCCATCGTCGAAAGCAAGTCGACACGACAGAATACCCGCATGGACCGCCAACTCAGGCGCCTTGCCCGGCACCCCGACCGGCTTAGCAAATACGGTGTCGCGCTGGCGCTGACCCGGGGGGTGGATTGCAACCGCTGGCTTCCGGCGCTCAGGCGGCTGGGCAGTGCCCGCC
>PXES01000103.1 GCA_003564655.1 Paracoccaceae bacterium | reverse complement strand
TTCGGCGTGCTGCCACCCATCGCGCGGCTGACACCCGCGCAGGCGATGTATCACTTCCTGTCGGGCTTCACCTCGAAGGTGGCGGGCACCGAGCAGGGCGTGACCGAGCCGACACCGACCTTCTCGACCTGTTTCGGCGCGCCCTTCATGCCGCGCCGCCCGGAGGTGTATGGCAAGCTGTTGCAGGAGAAGATCGCCCAGACAGGGGCGACATGCTGGCTGGTCAATACCGGCTGGACCGGGGGCGCATACGGAACCGGCGCGCGGATGCCGATCCGGGCGACGCGGGCGTTGCTGAGCGCGGCGCTGGACGGATCGCTCAACGCCGCCGAGTTCCGGCGCGACCCGCATTTCGGCTTCGAGGTGCCCGTCGCGGTGCCGGGCGTGGGTCCTGACCTGCTGGACCCGCGCCGAACCTGGGCGGATGGCGCGGCCTATGACGCGCAGGCGGCGCGCCTGATCGCGATGTTCGCCGAGAACTTCGCGCAGTATGTCCCGCATATCGACGACTCGGTGAAGCGCGCGGCGATCGGCTGAGCCGGGCGTTTACGGGCGGAGAAAGCCTCGCGGGGCATTCGGAGTCAGGCGTGAGGGGGGCATTGCCCCGGTCCCGCTGCGCGCGACTCCCCGAGGAAATTTTGTCAAAGATGAAAGAGGGGGCTGCCGAACGGGCGTGAGGCCCCGGGCGCGGGTCGCGCGCGGCTGCGAGTTCGTGCGGCGGCGAAGGGCGTGACGTGGGAGAGCGCTGCGGAAGCGGGCGGCTCCGGGGACAGGTCGCGGTTCGCCGCTTGGCCCGACATGCAGAGCGCGTCGGCGCGATCAGCCGTCGCAGATATTGAGCAGGCTGACCCACTGGCCATCGCTGAGCAGCGCCGTGCCCACGGGTTCGCCCGCCATCGGGTCGCGGGTGCGCAGGGTTTCGCCAAGAGTCTCGACAGCAGGGTCGAGTGGTTCGGGGTTGTCCGCGAGCGGACGCGTGGAAAGCTCGACGCGGGCGAAGCGGTCGAGCAATTCCTCGGAGTCGGGCCGGGCCAGCGGTGCAGTGTAGATAGCGGCTGCATACCCGCGGGTCGCGCGGTCCGGCAACTCCCCCGAGGTGAGAAGCTGGAACGTCGCGACGGTGCCCGCATGGCGCAGAAGCGGGCGCAGCGGGTCTTCCTCGGCGCTGCGCTGGGCGGCGATGAGGATCGCCCCGGCCAGCGCCTCGGGGCTGTCGGCGCGGTCGAGAAGACGGGCATCGACAATGAAGAGCCGCCCCATCACATGCTGCACGCGCGGGGCATCGGATGGCAGGTCGCGCATCACGGTGAGGCGTGCCGGGGTCTGGAAAAGTGCGCGCTGCAGCGCTGCGATGGCCGGGTCGCCATAGGGGCTATGGCAGGCTTGCGCGCCGCCGCGGATCAACTCGTGGCGGACGGTTTCAGCGAAGTCCACCCGGCGCGGCATCGGCACCACCGCCGCCGTATGATCGACGAGCGCGCGGGGAACGATCAGCGCCCCGCCCAGCAGCATGGCGAGGCTTAGCGCCACCAGCACGGGGCGGCGCAGACGGGCGGCCAGCGACCGGCGCGGAGAAAGTGCTGTCTGAAGGTCGCGCAGCGCCTCGATCAGCCAGTCATCCTCGATCTCGAGCACTTCACCGGGGTCGCCATCGGGGCTGTAGCGCGCGGGACGGCGGCCGGGGTTGAGCCGCGTCACCGCCGGCAGTGACCAGTGGCTGAGCACGCGCTGGCTGCGGCCGTCGCTGATCACCAGCGTCGCCTTGCCGAAGCTCACCACCACGTCGCGACGCTGCTCTCCGGGTGCGGCCACCCAGAGGCCGGAGCCTTCCAGCCGTGCGTATTTCTCGAGCGCGGTCATGCCGCCTGCCTGCTCTTGTCGTTTTGCGCGGATGCTACATCACTTCCCGCGCCAAGACCAGCAATCACATGTCGCGTACCTGTGCGCGCAACTCGAACTTCTGGATCTTGCCGGTCGAGGTCTTGGGCAGGTCCATGAACACCACATGCTTGGGCGTCTTGAACCCGGCAAGCCGCTCGCGGCAGAAGGCGATGAGGTCACTCGCGCTCGCCTCATGCCCGGGTTTCAACTCGACACAGGCGCAGGGCACCTCGCCCCATTTCTCGTCAGGCTTGGCGACGACCGAGGCCAGCCCGACCGCCGGGTGGCGCATCAGAACGCCCTCGACCTCGACCGAAGAGACATTCTCGCCACCCGAGATGATGATGTCCTTGGCGCGGTCGGCGATCTTGATGTAGCCGTCCGGGTGCTGAAAGGCGATGTCGCCCGAATGGAACCAGCCGCCTTCGAACGACTTACGCGTGGCCTCGGGGTTGCGGTAATAGCCCTTCATCACGCCATTGCCGCGATGCATGATTTCGCCCAGCGCGGCGGCATCGCGGGGCACCTCGGTCATCGTCTCGGGGGTCATGACGGTGATCCCGTCCATGAAGGGCATGGCGATGCCGGTGCGGGCCTTGACCTCGGCGCGGTCATCTCCGGTCAGCGCCTCGACCCCGTCATGCCACAGGCATTCCGAGGCCGGACCATAGGTCTCGGTCAGCCCGTAGACCTGCGTGACATTGAAGCCGAGCGGCTCGATCGCGGCAAGCGTCGCGGCAGCAGGCGGGGCACCGGCGGTGAACACCTCGACCACATGGTCGAAGGGCAGGCGCTCTTCGGCGGGCGCGTTGATGATCGTCTGCAGCACGATCGGCGCGCCGCCGAAATGGGTCGCGCCCTCGACGCTGATCGCCTGGTAGATGCCGCGCGCGGTGATGTCGCGCAGGCAGATCATCGCGCCGCCCATCACCGGCAGCATCCAGGGATGGCACCAGGCGTTGCAGTGAAACATCGGCACGATGGTCAGGTAGCGCGGGAACAGCGTCATCCGCCACGAGATCGGCTGCGAGAGCGTCGAGAGATACGCCCCGCGATGGTGATACACGACGCCCTTGGGCTTGCCCGTGGTCCCCGAGGTGTAGTTGAGCGCGAGGCTTTCCCACTCATCCTCCGGCATGACCCAGGCGAAACCGGCGTCGGCCTGGGCGAGCACGGCCTCATATTCGGGGTAGTCGCCCGAAGCGGGGATGCAAGCGACCGGATCAGCCACCTCGATCACCTGCGGCGGGGCGGCGAGGCGCGCGCAGGCCGCGCGCACGAGATCGATCAGCGCGGAATCGGCGATCAGGACCTTGGCGCCTCCGTGTTCGAGGATATAGACCACCGTCTCGAGGTCGAGCCGCGTGTTGATCGCGTTGAGCACGGCGCCGCAGGCGGGGACGCCGAAATGCGCTTCGGCATGGGCGGGAATGTTGGGCAGCAAGGTTGCGACCACATCGCCGGGCTGCACCCCGCGCGCGGCCAGCGCCGATGCCAGGCGTGTCACCCGGTCGTGATAGCTGCGGTAGTCGCGGCGGATATCGCCATAGACAATCGCCTCTTGGGTAGCGAAGACATCGGCCGCACGGCGCAGATGCGTCAGCGGTGTCAGGGCCGCGTAGTTCGCGGCGCATTTCTCCAGCCCTGTTTCGTCCTGCAACCACCCCATGCGTGCCCTCCCTTACCTCTCGCCGGGTCCGATGCGCTTGGCGCCCGCGCGCCCGGCTGTTCGCCACCGTAGGACAGTTTGCCACAAAATAGTCCAGTTGTTTTCGCTTTGTCGCCACAACTATAACGAGAGTCTTGGTTAATGACGTCTTACAAGCGATGCGAGAGCCGCAATTCAGACGAGGCCAACATGTTCCAGTTCATTTCCCCGCGCGAAATCCTACACGCAATTGGCGGCAGAAGCTTTGAGGCGTCTCCGCAAGCAGATTCGGACGATGAGAATGCCCCAAGTTTCTATGACCGCGCCATCCGCGAGGACGGACTTCTGGCCGGAACTCTCGTCGATACCGGGACCGGCTGGCGCGCAGCCGAAAGTATCCGCCCGGGCGAGAAGGTGATGACCTTCGACAATGGCCTGCGCGAGGTGATCGGGAACCGCAGCATCAACTTGCTGCACAGCCAGATCCCCGCACACAAGCGCTACATTATGCTGGTACCGCGCCACGCGCTGGGCAACTGTACCGAGTTGGCGCTGATGCCGATGCAGGAAGTAATCATCGAATCGGATCGCGCCGAAGACCTCTATGGCGACCCGTTCGTGCTGATCCCCAGCCTGATGCTGGTCGGCTATCGTGGCATCCATCGCGTGCCGATGACTGGCGAGGTCACGCTGTCGCTCTTGTCGTTCGAGCGCGAGGAAGTAATACTGACGCAGGGCGACATGCTGGCGCTGGGGCACGCCGACAGCAGTGCATCACCCCTGCAGTCGGCAGCGAACCCCGATGACAACCTGTTCCCGCGCCTGACCGAACGGCAGTTGCAGGAACTGGTCACCTGGGAGATGAAAGGCGCGCGGCCCTGCCCGGCTTTCGCCGAGCAGAGCATCGACGATCTTCACGCCGCTCTCGAGGCGCGCGCCTCGTAGAAGCCAGCGCCCTCGGCGGCCATCTGGCGGAGCATCTCGGGACAGGTGAAGCGTGCGCCAAAGCGCGCCGTCAGGTCGTCGCAGACCTCGACCGCAAACCCGGCGCCCAGCATGTCGAGCCACGAGAACGGCCCCCCCGACCACGGCGCGAAGCCCCAGCCAAGGATCGCGCCGACATCGCCCTCGCGAATGTCGGTCAGCACGCCTTCTTCCAGCGCCCGAACGGCCTCGAGCGCCTGGGCGAACATCAGCCGGTGCTGCACGGTGATCAGGTCGGGCTGATCGGCGGCGGGGGCAAATTTCTCGCCCAGCCCGGACCACAGCCCCTGTCGCTTGCCCTTCTCGTCATAGCTGTAGAAACCTGCAGCCGCCTTGCGGCCCAGACGGCCCTCCTCGACCATCCAGAACACCACCTCATCGACATCGCCATCGGGATAGGCATCGCCCATCGCTGCGCGCGTGGCTTTCGCGATCTTGGCGCCCAGGTCGAGCGAGGTCTCGTCCACCAGTTGCAGCGGCCCCAGCGGCATCCCCATCAGCCGCGCGGCATTCTCGACCAGCGCCGGGGCCACGCCCTCGCGGACCATGCGCATCCCCTCGTTCAGATAGGGGATGATGCAGCGATTGGCGTAGAAGAAGCGTGCGTCATTGACCACGATCGGCGTCTTGCGGATCTGGCGGACGAAATCCAGCGCCTTGGCGACCGCGCGGTCGCCGGTCGCTTTGCCGCGAATGATCTCGACCAGAAGCATCTTGTCCACGGGGCTGAAGAAATGGATGCCGATGAACTGCTCGGGGCGCGTGCTGGCCTTCGCCAGATCGCTGATCGGCAGGGTCGAGGTGTTGGTGGCGAAGATCGCCCCCTCGGGCAGCGCGACCTCGGCCCGTGCGGTCACCTCGGCCTTGACCTTCGGGTCCTCGAACACGGCCTCGACAACCAGATCGCAACCGCTCAAGGCGCTGTAATCGGTGGTGGGCGTGATCCGGCTCAGCACCTCGGCCTTCTTGCCTTCCGAAACCTTGCCGCGCTTCATGCCCTTGTCGAGGATCCCCTCGGAATAGGACTTGCCCTTCTCGGCGGCCTCTTGCTTGGCGTCGATCAGCACCACCTCGATCCCGGCATTCGCCGCGACATAGGCAATGCCCGCGCCCATCATCCCCGCGCCCAGCACGCCGAGTTTGCGCACCTTCTCGTCGCCCACTTCTGGCCGGTTGGCACCCTTCTCCAGCGCCTCCTTGTTGATGAAAAGCGAGCGGATCATGGCGGCGGAACTCGGATTCATCAGCACATGCGTGAACCAGCGCGCCTCGATCTTCAGCGCAGTGTCAAACGGCACCATCGCGCCCTCATAGACCGCAGAGAGCAACGCCTTGGCCGCCGGATAGACGCCCTGCGTCTTGCCGTTGACCATGGCCGAGGCGCCGACGAAGGTCATGAAGCCGGAGGGGTGATAGGGCGCGCCGCCGGGCATCTTGTAGCCCTTGGCGTCCCAGGGCTTGACCAGATCGGCGTCCTTGGCCTCTAGCACCCATGCCTTGGCGCGGGCCAGCAGCTCGTCCCCTGGCACCACCTCGTCGATGATGCCCGCGGATTTCGCCTTCTTCGGCTCGGACAGCTTGCCCTCCAGCAGGAAGGGCGAGGCTCCCATGGCGCCCAGCTTGCGCGCCAGCCGCGTGGTGCCGCCCGCGCCGGGGAAGATGCCGACCATGATCTCGGGCAGGCCGATCTTGGCTTTCGGGTTGTCGGCGGCAATGATCCGGTGACAGGCCAACGGGATCTCCAGCCCGATCCCCAGCGCCGTGCCGGGAAGCGCCGCGACAATCGGCTTGCCGCCTTTCAGCGTCTTGGGGTCCATCCCCGCGCGCTCGATCTTGCGCAGCGTCGCGTGCATGGACATGATCCCCTCGAACAGCCCCTTTTCGGGCTGGTCCCCGGCCATTTCCTTCATCCTGGCGATGACATTCAGGTCCATGCCACCGGCGAAATCCGGCTTGCCCGAGGTAATGATCACCCCCTTCACGGCCTCATCGCCAAGCGCGGTGTCGATATGGGCGTCCAACTCGCGCAGCCCCTCCATCGACAGGACGTTCATGGATCTGTTTTCGATGTCCCAGGTGATGGTGGCCACGCCATCGGCATCGACGGAATAGTGAAAATCGGTCATTGTCCTTGCCTCCCCTTAAACGCGCTCGATGATCGTGGCCGCACCCATGCCCGAGGCCACGCAAAGCGTCGCCAGCCCCGTGCCCTTGCCGGTCCGCTCCAGCTCGTCGAGTAGCGTGCCGATGATCATGGCACCGGTGGCCCCCAGCGGATGGCCCATCGCGATGGCACCTCAGTTGACGTTCACACGGTCACTGTCCACATCGAAAGCCTGCATGAAGCGCAGCACCACCGAGGCAAAGGCCTCGTTGACCTCGATCAGATCGATATCCGAGATCGCCATCCCCGAGGCTGCGAGGATCTTCTCGGTCACCGGCACGGGGCCGGTGAGCATGATCGTCGGGTCGGTGCCGATCCGCGCGGTGGCCCTGATGCGCGCGCGGGGCTTCAACCCGTATTTCTCGCCGAATTCGGCATTGCCGATCAGAACCCCCGCCGCGCCATCGACGATGCCGCTGGAATTGCCCGCATGGTGAATATGCGAGATCCGCTCGAGATGCGGGTATTTCATCAGCGCGACCTTGTCGAAACCGGGCATCACCTCGCCCATCTCCTGAAAGGCGGGCCTGAGCGACCCGAGGCTCTGCATGTCGGTGCCCGGACGAATGTGCTCGTCCCGGTCGAGAATGGTCAGCCCGTTGATATCGGTCACCGGCACGACCGAGCGCGCGAACCGGTCCTCCTCCCAGGCGGCGACCGCGCGCTTCTGGCTCTCGACGGCCAGCGCGTCGGCCATGTCGCGGGTAAAGCCGTATTCGGTGGCGATGATGTCGGCGGCAATGCCTTGGGGGACGAAATACCGCTCCATCGCGACGGACGGATCCACAGCAACCGCCGCCCCGTCCGAACCCATCGCGACGCGGCTCATCATCTCGACCCCGCCCGCGACATAGGCCATGCCAACACCGCCCTGCACCTGCCCGGCGGCAAGGTTGATGGCCTCCATGCCCGAGGCGCAGAACCGGTTGATCGCAAGTCCCGGCACGGATTCGTCAAAGCTTGACGCCATCACGGCCGTGCGCGCCAGACAGCCGCCCTGCTCGGCCACCTGGGTCACATTGCCCCAGATCACATCCTCGATGGCGCGCGTGTCGAGATCGCTGCGCGCCTTGAGCGCGTCGAGCACCAGCGCCGACAGGCGCACGGCCGTCACCTCGTGCAGGCTGCCATCGGCGCGGCCCTTGCCACGCGGCGTGCGGATCGCGTCGTAGATATAGGCCTCGGTCATGTCGTTCCCTTCCTAGGTGGTCTTGTGCCGTCAGCGGCGTATTCGAGTATTTCAGGCAAGAAAATGTGCCTGTTCACCTTGTCTTAACGGGGCGGCGTTAACGTTAATGCGCGGTACAGGCTGGAGAGCCGATGACCGTGCAAGGAAATGCCCCGCCTGGCCCCCGCCCGGAACCAGTCGTTTTTGCAAGTGGCCGCCGGTCAGGCGGGGTACGCCGCCCGCCCCCATTTTCTTGCCCCAAATACTCCCGCCGGAGGCGCTTTTCGGTCATTTCTTCCGCGCCTCGAGTTCCGAGTTGAACAGCCGCAACCGGTGGCCGAGATTTTCGGCGTCAGTGACAGACTCGAAATGCTCGAACAGGAAGGAGAGCGCCTCGCCCTCGTCGAGCCCGGCCTCTTGCGCAAAGCGGCGCAGGCGGCGGTAGCCATCTTCGGTCATCGCGACATTGAAGCGGCGGGTCAGGCGAAAGCGTTTTGGCATGGTCCCTCCGGCGCGGGGGTCGGCAGCACCTGCGCAGTGCTGCCGACGGGATTTCAGAACTGTTCGGGGCTCAGCGCCATCATACTTTCCGCGCCGCTCTGGATACGGGCCAGATGCGTCGCCGTGGCAGGCAGCTGGCGGGCCATGTAGTAGCGCCCGGTCGCCAGTTTCGCCTCGAGAAAGTCGCGATCGGTGCTGCCGCCGTCAAGGGCGGCATAGGCGGCCTTGGCCATCTGCGCCCAGACCAGCCCGAGGCAGACATGGCCGAAGAGGTGCATGAAGTCGGTCGAGCCGGCCAGCGCGTCATTGGGCCGTTTCATGCCGCTTTCCATGAAATACATGCCCGCCGATTGCAGATCCTTCGACGCCGATTTGAGCGGGGTCAGGAAACCCTCGAGCCGGTCGTCGCCCGCATTCTCCTTGATGAAGCCCTTGACCAGATCGAAGAACGCCATCACATGCTTGCCGCCATCGGCCGCCAGCTTGCGGCCCACCAGGTCGAGCGCCTGCACGCCGTTCGCACCCTCGTAAATCATGGCGATCCGGGCGTCGCGGGCGAACTGGGACATGCCCCATTCCTCGATATAGCCATGCCCGCCATAGACTTGTTGGGCCTGCACGCTCATCTCGAAGCCCTTGTCGGTCAAAAACCCCTTGATGACCGGCGTCAGCAGCGAGATCAGGCCGTCGGCCTCCTTGTCTTCCATTCGATGCGCGCGGTCGATCAGGCTTGCGCCCCACAGGGTGAAGGCGCGCGCGCCCTCGACAAAGCTTTTCTGATCCATCAGCATGCGGCGCACATCGGGGTGCACCAGCAGCGGGTCTGCGGGGCCGTCGGGGTTCTGCGGTCCGGTAACGTCGCGGCCCTGCAACCGGTCCTTGGCGTAGGCGACCGCGTTTTCATAGGCGACCGCCGCCTGCGCGTATCCTTGCAGGCCAACGCCGATCCGGGCCTCGTTCATCATGGTGAACATGGCGCGCATGCCCTTGTGCAGATCGCCGATCAGATAGCCCGTCGCCTCGTCATAGTTCATGACGCAGGTGGCATTGCCGTGGATGCCCATCTTCTCTTCGATCTTGCCGACCGAGACGCCGTTGCGCTGCCCGAGGCTGCCATCGGCATTGACGAGGAATTTCGGCACGATGAAGAGCGACACGCCCTTCGTGCCCTCGCCCCCGCCCGGCGCCTTGGCGAGCACCAGATGGATCACATTCTCGGCCATGTCATGATCGCCCGCCGAGATGAAGATCTTCTGCCCCGTGACCTTGTAGCTGCCGTCCTCCTGCGGGATGGCCTTGGTGCGCATCAGCCCCAGATCGGTGCCGCAATGCGGTTCGGTCAGGTTCATCGTGCCGGTCCAGTCCAGCGAGACCATCTTCGGCAGATAGGTCGCTTTCTGATCCTCCGAGCCATGCGCGAGAATGGCCGAGATCGCGCCATGCGTCAGCCCCTGATACATGTTCAATGCCATATTGGCCGACACGAAAATCTCGCCCACCGCCGAGCCCATCAGATAGGGCAGGTTCTGGCCGCCGAATTCCTCGGGCAGGTCAAGCCCGTTCCAGCCGCCTGCCTTGATCTCGTCGAAGGCCGCCTTGAATCCCTCGGGGGTGTAGACGACACCATTCTCCAGTCGGCAGCCCTGCTGGTCGCCGACAGGGTTCAGCGGCGCAAGCGCGCCTTCCGCGAGTTTCGCGGCCTCTTCAAGGATCGCAGCCGTGAAATCGGCCTCGAGATCGGCATAACCCGGGATCGCGGACTGGCTGACCTTCAGCAGGTCATGCAGCACGAATTGCAGGTCCTTGGTGGGGGCAGTGTAGCTGGGCATGGGGGCTCTCCGTTTACTCGGCTGCCTTGGGGCGGTCTGCATTGCGCAGCACCTGTTCGCCCCAGGCGAGTTCCTGTTTCAGATCGGCAATCGCTTCGGTCAATTCTTCGCGCTGGCGCTCCATGTCGGCCAGCCGCTGGCACGCGATGTCATAGGTCTTGCGCAGCTGTTTCAACTCGCTGTCGTCGCGGTCATACATGTCCAGAAGCTGGCGGATCTCCTCGAGGCTGAAACCGAAGCGCTTGCCGCGCAGGATCAGCTTGAGCCGCGCCCGGTCACGACGCGAGAACAGCCGGTGCTGGCCCTCGCGCTTTGGAAACAGCAACTCCTTGGCCTCGTAGAACCGCAAGGTTCTCGGTGTGACGCCGAACTCGGCGCACATCTGGCGGATGGTCAGTAACTCCTCTGACATAAGCACGCCTCCTCGCGCAGCATCTGTCGTATCTGCGAGAGACAATATCCATGTTGACGTGCAGGTAAAGCAAAACGCCGCGTCACGACGCGTCGGGCGGGCGTGTCAGGATCGCAAAGACCCGGCGGTCTGCGCGCGCAGCGACTCGAGATCGGCAATGGTGCGCTCCAGCTCGGCGGCCTGCGCGCGCAGCGCAACAAGCTGGCGGTCGGCCAGTTCGACAAAGGCGCGCAGTTGCGGCTCGGTGCCCTGCCGCTCGTAGATCTCGAGCCACTGGCGGATTTCTTCCAGGCTGAACCCGAAGCGTCGCCCGCGCATGATCAGCGTCATCCGCGCCACCTCGCGCGGGGTGTAGAAGCGGTTGCGGCCTTCCTTCTCGGGGCTGAGCAGCTCGATATACTCGTAATACCGCAGTGTCCGCGGGGTCACATCGAACCGCGCGCACATCTCCTTGAAGCTCAGCCTTGTGGTGCTCATGCCTTCCCCTCCGCTGATGATGCTATGCGCCAGACGGCAAAGATGCAATTCACCACAGCGCTTGCCATTGCCCCGCGAACCGGCGCAGAAAGAGCCTGCGACAACAGCACCGGCCCGCAGATGACCGAAACCACGGCACAAAACTTCATCAATGCCCTGCCCTTTGCCCACGCGCTGGGGATGCGGCTCGAGGAGATCGGCAAGGGGCGGGCGCGGATCTCGATGGGATGGGATCCGCGTTTCGTTGGCGACCCGGCGACCGGGGTGATCCATGGCGGCGCGGTCTCGGCGCTGATGGATACCTGTGGCGGGGCGGCTGTGATGTCCTACCCCGGTGCGCTGACGACGGCGACCATCGACCTGCGCATCGACTACATGCGCGCGGCGACCCCGGGCCAGCGGATCACGGCGCAGGCCGAATGCTACCATGTCCCCCGCCGCGTGGCCTTTGTTCGTGCCACCGCGCATGACGAGGATAGCGAGAACCCGGTCGCGACCGCGACCGGAGCGTTCACCTTCGACCGCAAGGAGGATCGCTGATGCGCCCCGAACCCGTGCAGGCGGTCAAGCACCGGCGCGATTCGGCCCTGGCGGCGCTGGTGGCGGCGATTCCCTATGCGGGTTTTCTCGGCATTGTGTTCGAGCGGCATGGCGACGAGCTGACCGCCGTGCTGCCCTATGACGAGAAGCTGATCGGCAACCCGTTCCTGCCCGCGCTGCATGGCGGGGTGATTGCGTCCTTTCTCGAGGTGGCCTCGATCGTCGAGCTGAGCTGGTCAACCTTGTGGCCCGCGCTCGAATCCGGCCAGGTGACACCCGAGGCCATGTCCGAGAGCCTGCCGCGCCTGCCCAAGACCATCGACTTCACAGTGGATTACCTGCGCACCGGCCTGCCGCGCGATGGCTATGCCCGCGCCCGTGTCAACCGCTCGGGGCGGCGCTATGCGAGTGTGCATGTCGAGGCCTGGCAGGACAATCGCGCCCGCCTGTTCGCCCAGGCGACCGGGCATTTCCTGATGCCGCAGGGCTGACATGGCCGAGCCCGCCGCGCTGTCCAACCGGCGCATCCTGAAGATCGCGGTGCCCATCGTGGTGGCCAATCTGTCGGTGCCCATCCTGGGCGCCGTGGATACCGGCGTGGGGGGCCAGATGGGCGCGGCCGCGCCCATCGGAGCAGTGGGGTTGGGGGCGATCATCCTCGCCTCGATCTACTGGATCTTCGGTTTTCTGCGCATGGGCACGACGGGTCTTGTGGCCCAGGCCACCGGCGCGGGCGATCTGGCTGAAAGTGGTGCGATCCTGACGCGCGGGGTGATGCTGGGGCTCGCGGCCGGCACGGTTATGGTCGTGGGGCAGGCAGCGATCACCTGGGCCGCCTTTCGCATCGCCCCCGCCAGCGCCGAGGTCGAGGCCCTGGCGCGCGATTATCTGGCGATCCGCATCTGGGGCGCGCCCGCGACCATCGCGCTTTATGCGATCAACGGCTGGCTGATCGCGACCGAACGCACGCGCTCGGTGCTGGGGCTGCAACTGTGGATGAACGGGCTGAACATCGCGCTGGACCTGTGGTTCGTTCTGGGCCTCGGCTGGGGCGTGCAGGGCGTGGCCGTGGCCACGCTGATCGCCGAGGTCAGCGCACTGGGGTTGGGGCTGTGGCTGTGCCGCGCGGCCTTTGCCGGGGCGCAGTGGCGGGACTGGCCGCGCGTCTTCGACCGGGTGCGGCTGCGGCGCATGTGGGTGGTCAATTCCGACATCATGCTGCGCACCATCGCGTTGCAGGCTGCGATGACGGGGTTCCTGTTCGTCTCGGCCGGGTTCGGGGATGTGACGCTGGCGGCAAACCAGATCCTGTGGCAGTTCATGCTGCTGATCGCATATGCGCTCGACGGTTTCGCCTTTGCCGCCGAGGCGCTGGTCGGGCAGGCGGTGGGGGCGCGCTCGGTCGTGCGGATGCGACAGGCGGGGCTGCGGGCCTCGCGGCTGGCGTTGGGCGTTGCCATCGTGATGGCGCTGGGGTTCTGGGTCGCGGGGCCATGGGTGATCGACCTCATGGCGCTGGATGCGGATGTGCGGGCCGAGGCGCGGGTCTATCTGCCCTTCGTCGTGGCGCTGTCGGTACTGGGGCTTGGGGCCTACATGCTCGACGGGATTTTCATCGGCGCGACCGGCACGCGCGAGATGCGCAACACGGTGGTGGCCTCGGTCGCGATCTACGGGCTGGCGCTGTGGGCCTTCGTGCCCGCGCATGGCAATATCGCGCTGTGGGGAGCGTTCATCCTGCTGAACGTGCTGCGCGGTCTGTTGCTGTGGGCCTACTACCCAAGGCTGGAACGGCGCGTGGCGGAGACGCTATAGAAAGGCGTCGCGGCGCGTGCCGATGGCGTCTTTCAGCATGGCGTGACCGTCGCGGTCCAGACACGCCAGCAACCCGCGATTGAGCCCCCCGACCAGCCCCAGACCCCCATAGACAAGCCCCGTGTAGAGTTGCACCGCCGAGGCCCCGGCGCAGATCTTCGCATAGGCATCTTCCGCTGTGCTGATCCCGCCCACGCCGATCAGCGGCAACTTGCCCTCGGTCAGTTCCGACAGCCGCGCGAGGATACGCGTCGAGGGGGCGAAAAGCGGCGCACCCGACAGGCCCCCGGGCTGATTGCGGGCCGGATCGGTCAGCCCGTCGCGCGCAGTGGTCGTGTTGGTGGCGATGATCGCGTCGACACCTGTCGCACGGGCGACCTCGGCGATCTCGGCCAATGCGCTGTCGTCGAGATCGGGAGCGATCTTCAGGAACACCGGCACTCGGCGCGGCAGGTCCGCGCGCGCCTGCATCACGCCATCCAGAAGGGCGCGCAAGGCCGCCGCCCCCTGCAGGTCGCGCAAGGCTTCCGTGTTGGGCGAGGACACGTTGACCGTCGCGAAGTCGAGATGCGCGCCCGTCATCGCCAGCACCTGCGCATAATCGGCGGCGCGGTCGGGGCTGTCCTTGTTGGTGCCCAGATTGAGGCCCAGCACCACCCCCGACGGTCGCGCGGCCAGCCGCGCGGCAATCGCCTCCGCCCCGTCATTGTTGAACCCGAAGCGATTGATCACCGCCCGGTCGGCGGGCAACCGGAACAGCCGTGGCCGCTCATTGCCCGATTGCGGGCGCGGCGTGGCGGCGCCGACCTCGAGAAATCCGAATCCCGCCCGCGCCAGCCCCGCAAGCGCCGTCGCGTTCTTGTCGAACCCGGCGGCAAGGCCCACCGGGTTGGGCAGATCGAGCCCGGCCACCTGCATCCGCAGACGCGGCGATGTCTCGGTCGGCGCGCGCGGCACAAGCCCGGCGCGCAACAGCCGCAGCGCCATGCCATGCGCGACCTCGGGGTCGAGCCGGTGAAGAATGGCCAGCCCGGCGCGTTCCAGCACGCTCATACCAGCCGCTCGGGGAAGATATGGCCGGACGCGCCCAGCGGCAGCGACTTGTCCCACACCACCTCGGACAGGCGCAGCGGGCGGTAGAGATGCGGAAACAGCGCGCCCCCGCGCGAGGCCTCCCATTTCAGCGCCGGGCCCAGTGCGTCGGCCTCGACGGCGACAAGGACGAGATCGCTCTCGGTGGCGAAATGCTTCGCTGCCGTCGCCATGACCTGCTGCGCGGTCGAGAAATGGATATAGCCGTCGGCAAGGTCCACCGGCGCCCCTGCGGTCTCGCCCTCGGCCACCAGCGCATCCCATTCGGGGCGGCGGAAGATCTTGTAGATCAGCATGGATGCCTCTTGCCCAAAGCGCCGCATGGCGTCAATGGCGCGCGGCGTGTCACGATGCGCAGAGATCCTTTTCCCAGAACGACTGTTCGCTGACCGGGTCCCTCAGCAGTGTGATGCTGGACCCGACCGGGACGTCGCGCTCAAGGATGGAGCGCGGCTTATCAAGGCTCTGGCCCTCGGCGCCCGCCGCATCGCGCCAGTGGAGGCGGAAGGGAGGATCCGTCTTCCTGCCGCCCGACCCCGTCATGTGCGCGACAACCTCCGCTCTGCGGCGTTCGCCAGCGCGCGCGGCGCGTAGCATTGCGGCCGTGCGGCGCCAGAAGTGGCGCGCGCCCCACGCAGCAATGGCGAGGCTGATCAAGGCAAACGCCCCGAAGATCCCCCCGGCACCCAGGGCGTCACCGCGGTCGACGAGCACCCGCTCGGGGGCATCCGGCAGATAGCGGATCGTCACCGTGTCGCCCGCGCGGACCCGGCCATGAAACACCGGCGAGACGGGGGTTCGTCCCTGTATGACCTCGCCCTCGCGCGTTTCGAAACCGTAGCCGACCCACGGGATGCGGCCGGTCGATTGCGTACGTCTGATCTCGGGGTTGCTTATGACGGCCTCGGCCTCGACCCCGCGCGCAGCGAACAGGATCGCCTCGCGTGCATTGGACAAGGCCACCCCGCCGGTGATCAGGGCGACCAGAAGCGGCACCAGCGCCATCCAGGCGTGCTGGCGCTTGAGCAATGTCAGGACCGATGCC
>PXES01000285.1 GCA_003564655.1 Paracoccaceae bacterium | reverse complement strand
CTCGGCATCGCGGCCCAGCCACGCCGCGCCTGCCCGCGCCAGATCGCTGCCCGGATCGGGTGCATAATAGACCGCGAAGCGCCTGAATTGGTCGAGCATCATCTTTCCGCGTCTGTTCCTCGCCTGCCGCTGCCCATCGAGTGCCGCGCGGCCTGTCCTCATCGCCCGAGCGGGATGTCCGCGCCATGGGCAAACTGCGTACCGCCGACCTCGACCCCCTCGCGCGCCCCGGCGGGCAGCAGCAGGTGCGCCGAGGCAAAGGGCGGCGGCATCGCGCCCTGATGGGCGATATCAAGCCCCAGCCCCCCTGCCCCGCGCGTCAGGGTGAAGGTCGCGAGCGCATGCGCGCCCATTAGCGCATCGGCATTGTCGCCCGCATCGTCGTAAACCTGCGAGATCCATGCCCCGACCTCTGGCGCGGGAAAGACCGCCAGCGCGCGGCCCGTCTCGGCGGCGGGGTCGGCCCGCATCGCCCCGGTCGAGAGTGGCAGGCACGCCCCGCCGCGCACGAAAAGCGGGATCGACTCCAGCGTCACCGGCACCTCCAGCCACTGCCCGCCCGCCTGCCAGAGGCCGGTCTCGTAATCCCACCATCCGGTTGCGTTGCGCGGCAGGTAGACGCGCCGAACCGTCGCGCCCGGCTCGACGACGCTGGCGACCAGCAGATCGCGCCCCAGCAGGAAATCATCGGTGTCGGCAAAGCAAGCCGGGTCATCCTCATGGTCAAGGAAGGTGGGGCGCAGCATCGGCTCGGCCTGCGTCACGGCCCGCCACAGGCAGGTGTAGAGATAAGGCATCAGCCGGTAGCGCAGCGCCATTGCCGCGCGAATGCCGGGCAGCGCTTCCGGATGCGTCCACGGTTCGGTCACCGACCCGTCGGCATTCCAGCTATGGATCACGAAACGCGGGTGAAAGATGCCGTTCTGCACCCAGCGCAGCAACAACTCCGCATCGGGTTGCGGCCCGGCGAAGCCCCCCACATCATGCCCGATATTCGAGATCCCCGACAGCGCCAGCCCCAGCCCCATGCGGATATTCCAGCGCAGGCTGCCCCAGCTTGTCGCATTGTCGCCGGTCCATGTCTGGGCATGACGCTGCAGCCCCGCACAGCCCGAACGGGTGACAAGATAGGGCCGCTTGCCCGGCGCATAAGCGCGCATCGCCTCCTCGGAGGCCTGCGTCATCAACAGAGCATGCAGCGGGCGGATCAGCCCCATCTCGATCTGTTGGCCATCACCGTCACAGCGGGCGGCATGGTCCCAGACCTCGAACTCGTTGTTGTCGTTCCAGATGGCGTCGAGCCCGTTATCCAGAAGCTGAGTGGTGATCTGCCCGCGCCACCAGTCGCGCGTCGCGGGGTTGGTGAAGTCGAGATGCGCGCCCGTATCGTCCCAGAACACCGATTGCTCGGGCGCGCCCGTCTCGCTGTCGCGGATAAAGAGCCCCTTCGCCGCGACTTCGTCATAGGCGGGGTGATCGCGCAGCAGGCAGGGTTTGACATTGGCGACCAGATGCACGCGGGCTGCCGCATAAGCCCGGGTGAAGCCAGCAATATCGGGGAACTTCTCACGATTCCAGGTAAAGACGTACCGCTTCGCGCCTATGGAACTGTAACCAGAGGACAGGTGGAAACTGTCGCAGGGGATCTGGTGTGCCTCCAGCGCGCCCAGAAACCCTGCCATGCGCGCCTGCGCGTCGGGCGCGTCGGTATAGGCCATGGTCGAGCCCGAATAACCCAGCGACCAGCGCGGCGGAAAGGCCATTCCCCCGGTCAGCCATTGCTGCTGGCGCACCAGTGCCAGCATGTCGGGCGCCCAGCCGAAATAGTAGTCCAGATCGCCATCTTCGGCGCGGAAGCTGCGATAGGGGGCATGGTAATTGTCCAACTCGTTCCCGATGTCGAACCAGCAGCTTGCGAGCGTGTCGTAGAACAGGCTGAAGCTGCCCGCCTCCGGCGTGCGCGTCAGGGTGAAGGGGATGTGCTTGTACAGCGGGTCAGTCGTGGCCGCGTCATAGCCCATCGCGTCGAGATTGCGCATTTCAAAGCGCCGCCCGCTGCGCTCCAGCAGGCCCGCCTTCTCGCCCAGCCCATAGACGCGCTCGCCCCTGTGGCGGCGCAGGAAATGGCTGACGGCATGGCGACGCCGTCCCAGCATGTAGGCGCCGGTCGGCCGGTCCTGCGCGAGGTCGCGCCAGCCCGCCCCCGTCCGCGCCTGCCAGCGCAGTTGCAAGGGCAACGCAATGGTCACGCGCAGCCGGTCAGTGGCGAGCACCAGCGCCGCGCCCTCGGTCGTCACCGTCAGCGGCGGGCAGGAAAAGCCCGCGAGGCTGTCGCGCGGGCGGCCCTCGGGGGGTAGCGGGCCCTCGGGGGCGGCGGTCCAGCTTCGATCAAGTCGCCAGCGGCCCTGCTTGAGGAGCCGCACGCGGAACAGCGCGGGCTCCAGCGCCTCGATGCGCAAGTGGTGCTGCCCCTCGACCAGAAGCTCCAACTGCGAGGGGCCCTGCGTGGCGACACGCCACTGCTCCAGCCTGCGCATCAGGCGGAGCGCTCGGGCGCGAAAGTATCGGAATTGGCTCGCACGGCGTCTGGCTCCCTCTTGTGCGACCGCGAAGCGTCGCGCAGGGCAGTATACGGGCCAGCGCGGCGGGGTCCATCATGCTACGCGCGTGGCCGGAATGTCTCGTGCCGCTCAGCCCGGATCGGGACGCGGGGTGGCCGCGCGCGACAGCGCAAGCGGCAAGAGCCCCAGCAGCGCTGCGCCCATGCAGGCCAGCCCGAAGGCGACCGAGGCCGCCACCGCCTGCGCCGCCGCCACGCCCCAGAGCGGCCAGAGCGCCGCGGCGACCCCCTCGCGCAGGCCCCAGCCGTTGATCGTCAGCGGCAGGAGCATCGCCAGCAGCGTCAGGGGCAGCAGCGCCAGTGTCGCCTCGACCGACAGCGCCAGCCCCACCGCCCGCGCGCAGGCCCAGATCCCGCCGAGGTTGAGCATCAGGATCGCCAGTGTCAGCGTGATTTGCGCAGGGGCGACGCCCTCCGCCGTCCAGGCCCGGCGCAGCGTCCTGCGCGGCCCGGGCAGCAGCTGCGCCGCCAGCGCTGCGCCCGCCACGACGGCCACGCCAAGCGCCAGCCCTTTCAGCGGCCCCAGCCACACCACTGCGCTTGCCAGCGCGACGAGGCCCAGCGCCACCTGTCCCGCCAGCCGCTCGATCACAACCGAGGCCGCCGCCAGCCGCCAGCCCATGTGCCGCGCGCGCAGCACCCGCGCCAGATCGCCGGTCACGCCGCCCGGCAGGAACGTGTTGGCCGCCACTGACAACCCGTATTCACGGACCGCCCGGCCGCGCCCGACGCGGCCACCCAGCGCCCGCGTGGTGACCTGCCAGCGCAGCGCCGAGAGCAGGATCTGCCCCCACAGCGCCAGAATGGCCAGCGCCAGCCAGCCCGGCGCGATGCGCCGCAGTTCTTGCGCGATATCCTGCGGCGCGACCAACCAGGCGATGGCACCCAGCAGGATCAGCGTCGCGCCAAGGCGCGCCAGTGCGCGCATCAGGCGCCGTCTCCCAGTGTGGTCAAGAACAGATCACGCAGCGCATCCATCCGCCGCGCAGGCAGGTCGGGGTCGGGGATCAGACCGGGGCTGAAGTCGAGATCGGCAAACCGCTCGACCAGGTCGGGCGGGCCGATCAGGTGGACCGGCACGTCGAACCCGTCTACCCCCGACACGAAGCGCGCGGGTTCATGATCGCCCAGCGCGATGATCAGCGGCGCGTCCTCGGCATGGCGGGCGGCCCAGTCCATGACTGTCTGCAGGCTGTAATCGACGGCAAGGCGGAACTGGTCGCGCACCCGGTCGTTGTCGCGCCACACCACCTCTGGCGGATCACCAGAAAGTGCCCATTGGTTAAAGATCGTGCCATCGCCGACCTCGTCCCAGTCGACCAGTTCGGGCACCGGCACCCAGGGCGCGTGGGACGAGACCAGCGCCACCTGCGCCAGCATGGGCGGGCGCTCGGGGCGATCCATCTCCAGCCGCTCCAGCGCCCTGAGGGTGAACTGGTCGGGCATGGTGATCCAGTTGAAGCGCTCGCCCTCATAGCCCAGATCGGCGGCGTTATAGATGGCGTCGAAGCCGAAGTAGTCGCCTTCGGGCCAGTCGAAGACATGCGCGGGCTTGATCGCGACGGTGCGCAATCCGGCCTCTTGCGCGAAGTGAAACAGCGTCCGGCGCGGGCTGCGCAACAGGGCGCGGTAGCGGCCCTGGGTATCAAGCCACATCCCCGCGGCGACACTGCCATGCGCGAGCCAGCTTTGCCCACCGACCATCGGGGCGGTCGCCCAGCCCGAGCGCATGGCCAGCCCGCGCGCGGCCAGATCCGCCTCGGCGGCGCGCAGGGTGGCGGTGTGGGTGGGGATGTAGAGCGGGTTCTCAAAGCTCGACCGGCCATAGGATTCGATGTAGATGAGGAAGACGTCGCGCCCGTCGAGCGCCCCCCAGAACGGCCCGGCCCCCACCATCGCATCGCGGCGCGCGGCGTCGCGAAAGGCCGCGAGGTCAGCGCGCGTCTCACGGATTTGCTGCGCGCGCTCCAGCCCCACCCGCGCCGTAAAGGCCGCGCCCGGCAGCGCCTGCGAGACTGCAGGAGGCAGCGACCACGCGCGACGGGCCTGACCGATCTCGGCCACGGCGACGGCTGTGAACGGCACCAGCGCGAGCCCCGCCAGCACGCGCTGCCCACCGCTGAGCGGCAGCCCGGTCAGCACCCCCGTCGCCCACCACAACGCCAGCGTCACGGCCAGCACGACAGCAACCACAACGGCCAGAACCAGCGCCGCAAGCCCGGTCCCGATACTGCCAGAGAGCAGGACCCACCCGGCCTCGACCAGATTGAGGTCCGTGACCACGTTGAAGCCGCGATTATATGCAATGAATGTCGCGAAATCGGCGATTTTCAGCAGCGCGATGCCCATCATCGCCGCAACCAGCGCGACGCGCAGCCCAACTCCTGCGGCGCCGCGGCCGACAAGCATCAGGCCGGCGGCGATCACTGGCAGTTCCAGCGGAAACACCGCCAGCGCACCCCAGGTCATCGCCGCAGGATGGTTGGGCTGGATCAGAACCAGATACAGAAGGGCAAGGGCAACGATCAGTCTGAGCATGGCTCGCGGTCCTGCCGGATCAGCGCCCTCATGTCGATCGCAAATGAGAGGACGAGACCCACCAGCAACAGCCCCGCCAACACGCTGCCCCAGGGCTGCGCGGCGAGCGGTGTAATCAACAGCACCTGGGCGCCCATCTGCGTGCCCGCGACCCATCTGCGCCAGCGCGCGTCGGGCAAGGGCGCGCGCAGCGCGGACACAAACCAGCCCGCCAGCAGGAACAGGGGCCGCAACAGGCCGATCAGCAGGAACCACGCGCCCACATGGCCGAGAACGACCGCAAGCGCCGCGAGGGTCAGCGCGAAAGCAACATCACTCTCCACATCGAAGCGCGCGCCGAAAACCGATTGCAGGCGCGCGCGCCGCGCGAGCCATCCATCCACGCCGTCCAGAGCCAGCAGAGTTGCCGCCAGTGCGGCGAGGCCCCAGCCAAGCGCCTGCACAGGTGTCACCAGCATCCCGGCCATGAGCGCGATCCCCGCGCCGCGAAGCAATGTTATCACATTGGCCGCGCCGAGGCGGTCGTGCGGGTAGTGCTCGCGCTGCGCCAGCCCCGCCAGAATCGCCACAGCCCCCGCCATCCCGACCAGCAGCGTTACCATCACAGCGCGCTCGGGATGTGGCGCATCGACCGACCGGGCAAGCAGGAAACTCGCCGTGGCGGCAGCAACCAGCGCCACGCCAATTACCGCGCCGGCCTGGTTCCGGACGCGGCGAATGACAGGGTCGGCGGGGATGGCGAGCGAATAGACCATACGCACCAATTAGGCAGGGATCGCGATTTTCAATCATCCTGCGCGCGAATTCTTGCCGACCGGGCTGAAATGTCGTCTTTCGCTTGCCATCTTGGGGACCAGACTATTTAGCATTCGGAAAAGCAGGAGAGTTGGCATGGCACGTGGTTCCAGCGCGACCAGATATCCCGCTGTCACACGGACTTTGCATTGGCTGGTCGGGCTGATTGTCATCGCGACGATTCCCATCGGTGTCATCATGCAGCAACAAGGGATCGCGCGCTCCACTCAGGATCTGCTGTTCATCCTCCACAAGAACGGGGGCGTGCTGATCCTGCTGCTGGTCATGCTGCGCATCGGCTGGCGAGTTGCGACCCCCGCGCCCGCGCTGCCGCTTTCGGTTCCGGACTGGCAGGCCAGCGTTGCAAAGCTGGTGCAATGGACGCTTTATGCCTTGCTTCTGATTATGGCGGTCAGCGGCTATATCCGGGTGCGCGCCGGGGGCTTTCCGATCGAAGCGCTGGACGCGATGGGGATTTCCACCTTCGTGCCACGCTCGGACGCGCTGGCAGAGACCGCGAAATCCATTCACGCGACGGCTCGTTACCCGCTGGTCGCACTGATCCTGCTGCATATCGGGGCCGCGCTCAAGCATCTGGTCGCGCGGGACGGGGTGTTCGGCCATATCTGGCCACCCCTGGGGCGGTGACCGTGTCGGCCTTCCGACTTGTGCTTGCCGGGGCAGCGGTGATCACGCTTGCACTGGCCTGGCTTCTGGTCCAGGGGCTCGCGCTCGAGACCACGCCCCCCGCACTCGCCGTGCTGATCGTGGCGCTGTTCTGCATCAACACGGCATTGCTGGCCGTCTCTGCGCTGACAGCGCTGGCCGGGATGCGGGCCGCGCCGCGCGACTCCGCATCGGGTGAGGCGGCACCGGGCCGCTGCGCGGTGCTGTGGCTGATCTGCGGCGAGCCGCCCGAACCGCTGGCCGCGCGGATCGCGGACTTCCTGCACGAGCGGGACGCGACCGGACAGGCGCGGGACTGCGATGTCTTCGTGCTATCGGACAGTGACGCCAAAGGCCGCGCGCGCGAGCGCGACGCCCTCGCCCCGCTCGGCGCGCGGATCACCTACCGCAACAGATGCACCCCAGAAGGCCGCAAGCCCGGCAATTTGCAGGACTGGCTGAAGCGCTGGGGGGCCAACTACGAGACGATGCTGGTGCTTGATGCCGATAGCGGCTTCAGCGCTGGGCGTCTGGCCGGGATGCGCGCGCAGATGGCCGACGAGCCGTCGCTGGGTCTGATCCAGACCGCGATCCGGCTGCGCCCGGGCGCAAGCCGCTTTGCCCGGATGCAAAGCCTGTCCGCGCGCCTGGCGGGGCCGGTCTTTGCCCGTGGCCTCGCACGGCTGAGCGGCGATGCGGGCAATTACTGGGGCCACAATGCGCTGATCCGTGTTGCGGCCTTCGCCAGCGTCACGCCATTGCCCGCCCTTCCCGGCCGCGCGCCGATGGGCGGGCAGGTGCTGAGCCACGACTTCATCGAGGCCGCCCGCCTGCGCGCCCGGGGCTGGGGCGTGCGGATCAGCCCATCGAGCCGCGCCTCGTTCGAGGATGCGCCCGAGACCATTGCCGCACATCTGCGCCGCGCCCGGCGCTGGGCGCAGGGCAATCTGCAACATCTGCGGCTTGTGCTGGCGCGTGGGCTGCACCCGATCAGCCGGTTGCATCTGGCGCTCGGGATCGCGTCCTACCTGTCGGCACCGATCTGGCTGGCCCTGGTGCTTCTGACCGGCTCTGGCGCGGTGCATGCGACCGTTGGGGTGGTCTGGTCGCTGGTGGGCGTGCTGGCGTTGCTTCTGGCGCCGAAGCTCTCCGGGGTGCTGGCGCGGCGCGCTGCGCTGCGGCGGCCCGCCAGACGGCGCGTGCTGTTACGCGCGCTGCTTGCCGAGTTGGGGCTGACGACACTGTTCGCGCCGCTGGGAATGCTGCGGCGCTCGGGCTTTGTCGCGGCGGTGCTTGCGGGGCGCAGCGCGGGTTGGGTGCCCTCGGGGCAGCGGGTCGCTGCTGACAGCGCACTGGCCGGACGCGGCGCACGTTGGGGCGGCGCGGCGCTGGTCGCTGCCGTCGCGGCCCCGCAGGCGGTGATCGTCGGGCCGGGGCCGGCACTTCTGGCGGGGCTTCTGGTTCTGCCTGTAGCGTTGCCGCTGCTCGCCGCCCCCGTGCTGTGGCGCTGGTTCGACGCGCCGACCCGCGCCGATGCGGTGGAGCGGTATTACGACACCTCGACCCGGCGCTTTCTGGCGCTGGGCGGCTCGGGCGCAGCGCTGGCGATCCACCGCCCGCTCTGGGCCGAGGGCGTTACCAGCCCCGAGATGGCCGCGCGCCATGTCAACGCCCTGATCGCGCGCGCCGCCGAAGAGGCACTCGGCGCGCCCCCTGATCGCGTCACCGATCTCGGCTGCGGGGTGGGCGGCACGGTGCTGGACCTCGCGGCGCGCTGGCCCGAGGCGTCCTTCAGCGGCATCACCATCAGCGCCGCGCAGGTCGAGATGGCCGAACGCCACGCCGCGACGCGCGGCCTGTCCGGGCGCTGCCGCTTCCTGCGGTCCGACTTCACCCTGCCGATGACCCTGCCGCGCGCCGATCTGGTGGTCGCGGTCGAGTCGCATGTCCACGCCCCCGACGCGACGCGCTTCCTCCAGGCGGCCCGGCGGCATCTGCGCCCCGGCGGCGCGCTGATCGTGGTCGATGACATGCTTGCTGCGCCCGAGGGGACACTGAGCCGCGCGGAAGCGGCGCGGCTGTCCGCCCTGCGGCGCGGCTGGCGGCTGGGGCATGTGCCCGACATGGACGGTCTGGTCGCAACCGCGCGGGCGGCGGGCTTCACCCTGCAGGCCGAGGCGGATCTGACCGGCATGTTGCGGCTGGACCGGCTGCGCGACCGGGCCTTGCGCTGGGCAGGACCGCTGGCAGACCGCGTGGGCCTCGCCCGCGTGGCGCTGTTCGGCAACATGATCGGCGGCAATGCCCTGACGGAAGGCTACCGCGCGGGCCAGATGCGCTACCGGATGCTGGTTCTGCGCGCGGCCGAACCCGCAGCCGCGCCCGCCCCGCGCGAGGCGGTCGCATGATCACGCGCCGCGCCACGCTTGCGGGTGCGCTGGCGCTGGCGGCGCCGTGGCCGCGCATCGGCTGGGCCGAAAAAGACACGCCCGCGGGCATGATCGCCGCGGCTCGCGCCTTGGCCGACGCACCCTATGACCCGCCGCCCCGCGCCCTTCTCCCGCCCTTTGACGCGCTCGATTACGATGGCTATCGCGGGGTTCGCCCGCGCCCCGGCGCTGCGGCAGACCTGCCGCTGGGGTCGCGTTTCCGCGCGGATCTGCTGCCGCCCGGTTGGCTGTTCTCGGAACCCGTCGCGATTACCCTGCCCGGCCACGACACGCGCTTTTCCCCGTATCTGTTCGATTATGACCCGGCGCTTGTGACCCCGCCCGAACCGGGGGCAGAGCCCGGCGAGATGGGGTTTTCCGGG
This sequence comes from Paracoccaceae bacterium, assembly GCA_003564655.1. Lineage (GTDB taxonomy): Bacteria > Pseudomonadota > Alphaproteobacteria > Rhodobacterales > Rhodobacteraceae > Roseinatronobacter. The sequence continues at coordinate 6,132 of PXES01000285.1, read as the reverse complement.
CTGCGCCTGCGCACGCCCCTGAATGCGCCCGACCGCTGGGACGAGGTGCTGGTGCTGCAAGGGGCGAGCTATTTCCGCGCGCTGGCCGCTGGCACCGTCTACGGGCTTTCGGCGCGGGCGCTCGCGTTGGGAACAGGTGGCCCCGCGCCCGAGGAATTTCCGCACCGCCGCGCAATCCGGGTGTTCGACGGGGGCGAGACGCTCACCTTCGGCTGCCTGATCGACAGCCCCCGCGCCAGCGCCGCGCTGATTGTCACGCTGACGCCGGGCGAAGTGACGGCGATGGACTGCGCGTTGCACCTGTTCGCGCGCGAGGAGTTGGCGGATGCGGGCATCGCGCCCCTGACCTCGATGTTCCAGCATAACGCGATGGGGCCTGCGCGCATCGACGATTTCCGCCCGGCCGTGCATGACAGCGACGTGCTGGTGATCGACAATGGCACGGGCGAGCGGCTGTGGCGACCGCTGGCCAACCCGGCAACCCTGCAGATGTCGGGGTTTGTCGACACGGGAACGCGCGGGTTCGGCCTGCTGCAATCCCCCACCGCTTTTGCCGATTTCGAGGATGCAGAGGCCGCCTATCACCGGCGCCCGACCGGCTGGGTGACGCCGAAGGGCGATTGGGGGTCCGGCGCGGTGATGCTGCTGGAAATCCCCACGCGTGACGAATTCGCCGACAACATCGTGGCATTCTGGCGGCCCGAGGCCCCCCTTGCCCCCGGCGCGCACCGCTTCGACTACCGGCTGGAATGGCGCGCGCCGGGGCCGGGTGCGCTGCCCGGCGCGGCGCCCCTGCTGGTGCCAGTGCGCGCGGGCGCAGGGGTTGAGCCCAACCACCGGCGCGGGCGGCTGTTTGTGCTGGACTTCGCCACGCGCGAAGGCCCTTTGCCCGAGGCGCTGCCGCAGATCGACCTCGACGCGTCCGAAGGGGTCGAGGTTGCAGGGGAGACGATCTACCAGCTGCGCGATCAGTCCGACCGCCTGCGGATGAGTTTCATCATGACTCCCGAGGACGGGGTCGATGTGGCGGAGCTGCGGCTACGGCTGCGTGATGCGTCGGGCGGGGTCATGGCGCCGGTCTGGCTGCACCGCTGGACCCGGCGCGCGGATGGCGGGGTCTAGGCCCGTGGGATGGGCAAGCCCGGTCACCAGGTGCAGCATTCGGTCGCACCACGACAGGTTTTTCGCCCCGCCGCTTGAGGCATGGGGTAATTCGCTCAAGGCTTCATGCGTTAATTCGGTCTGACAGGGAAAGGACAGAAAACATGACACGTTTCGATATCTCTCGGCGGCATCTGATGCAGATGGGTCTGGGCAGCGGCGGCGCACTGGCGCTGGGTACGCGCGGCCTGCGGGCGCAGGACACCTCGGTTGCGCTGCAACTCTCGTGGCTGCATTCGGTGCAGTTCGCGGGCAGCTATATCGCCGACGAACGCGGCTTCTGGGCCGAACGTGGCCTTTCGGTGCGCCTCGATGCCGGGGGCCCGAACGCGCCGGTCGAACCGCCGGTCGTCACCGGCACCGCTCTGGTCGGAGTTTCGGCTGCCGACTACACCGCCGCCGCCGTGCAAGAGGGCGCGCCCTTCCGCATTATCGGGGTGGCGATGCAGAACAACCCCTTCGCCATCGCTTCGCTGCCCGACAACCCGGTGAACGAGCCCAAGGACATGGAGGGCAAGCGCATCGGAATGCCGCTGGCCAACATGCCGGTGCTCGAGACGCTGTGCACACTCAATGACGTCGATATCGACCAGATCGAGGTCATCCCGACCCAATATGACCCGGCCCCGCTGGTCGCGGGTGAGGTCGATTGCCTGCTGTGCTGGTCGACCGATCTGCCCGTGGCAATGTATGTCCGCGGCATCGCGTCGGTGACGATGCTGATGGCCGATTTCGGCTATACGCTGCATTCGCAGACCTACATCGCCACCGAGGACAGCCTCGCCAACCGCCGCGCCGATCTTGTCGCGCTGATGGCCGGCGAGGTGCAGGGATGGGAGGCCTATCGCGCCGATCTGGACGCCGCGACCGATCTGACGCTGGCGCGCTTTCCCGATGCCGGGCTCGACCGGCCCACCCAGATCGAACAGGCGCGGCGGCAGGTGCCGCTGATGTTCTCGGACCTGACCGATGCCAACGGCTTCGGCTGGTGGACCGACGAGACCGTGGCCCAGAATATCGAGACGCTTGCCCTGCTCGGGATGCCGGTCGAGGCGTCGCTTTGGGATCGCTCGATCCTGGAAGAGGTGCATGGCTGAGCCGATGGCGCAGCCCGGGCCGGAAATCCTCTGCGACGCGGTCGCCAAGGAATTCGGCCACGGCCCCGCCCGGGTCGAGGCCGTATCACCGCTTTCGCTCCGTTTCGCGGCGGGGCGGATGACGGCGCTTGTGGGGCCGTCGGGTTGTGGCAAGTCGACGGTCCTGCGCATGGTGGCGGGGCTGGAGGCACCCAGCGCCGGGCTTATCCTGCTAGGCGAGGAGCGCCCGGAAGAGATGCAGCGCAAGGGCGCGCTGGCAATGGCGTTTCAGGACGCCTCGCTGCTGCCCTGGCGGTCGGTCACCGGCAATGTGGCGCTGGCGCGCAAGCTCGCCCGGCTGCCCGCCGACCCCGAGGGCGTGGCCGAGATGATCGCCCGCGTCGGCCTTGCGGGGTTCGAGCGGGCGCGCCCCGCGGAATTGTCGGGGGGCATGCGCCAGCGCGTCGCGATCGCCCGCTGCCTTGTCACCGCGCCGCGCGTGCTGCTGCTGGACGAGCCCTTTGGCGCGGTGGACGAACTGACCCGCGCACGGCTGAACGCTGAGTTGCCGCCGCTGTGGCGGGCACGGGCGACGACCTGCCTGCTGGTCACCCATTCGGTGCGCGAGGCCGTGGCGCTGGCCGACCGGGTGGTCGTGTTTTCCAGCCGCCCGGCGCGGGTTGTGGGCGACATCGCCATCCCCGAGGCAGCGCGCACCGACAGCGCCCAGCGCCTTGCCCTGATGGACAAGGTCTCGGCGGCGTTGTCGCAGGGCTGGGATGAGAGCGGGGCCGACACGCGGCTGGCCGCGCAATGACCGCGCCGGCCGCCTTCGCGCGCCATGGCGCGGCAGCACTGGGCCTGCTGTTGGCCTGGCATCTGGCCGCGCAGGCGCTGGCAGGCAGCCACATGCTGGCCGGGCCGCTGGATGTGGCCGTGTATCTGGCCACGCATCATGCGCTGATGGGTCGGGCGCTGATCGTGACGCTGGAAAATGCCGCCTGGGGGTTTCTGGCAGGCAACCTTGCCGCCGTGGGGCTGGCGCTTATCGTGGCGCTGATGCCGCGCACGCGGGTGGTGGTCGCGGCGGTCGCGCTCGTGGTGTTTTGCCTGCCGCTGGTTGCCACGGGGCCGGTGCTGCGGGTGCTCTATGGTCCCGGGCCTGGGCCACAGATCACGCTGGCCGCGCTCGCGGTCTATTACACCAGCTTCATCCCGCTGCTGGTGGGGTTGCGCGCCGCGCCAGCAAGCTGGTTCGACCTGATCCGCCTTTATGGGCGCGGGGCGTGGACGGCCTTTGTCCAGATCCGGGTGATGGCGGCGCTGCCCTATCTGATGGCGGGGCTGCAGATCGCCGCCCCGGCGGCGTTTCTGGGCGCCATGGTGGGCGAGTTCACCGGCGCGGATCGCGGCATGGGGGTGCTGAGCATCCGTGCGATGCGCGGGCTGGATGTCGAGGCAACCTGGACGATCGCGCTGGTCGCCGCGACAGTCGCGATGCTGGCTTATGGCGCGATCGGCGCGCTGGCCGCGCGGCTGAGCCCGGCGCGCCCTGATATCCTGCTAGCGACTGCCCCGGCCCCTGCAAAGGGCAACCCGATGCTGCGCGGGCTGGGGCTGGCAATGCTGACAGCGCTGGTGGTTCTGGCGCTGTGGTGGGCGCTTATGGAAGCCTTTGCCCTGAGCCGCTTCTTCGCCAAGCGGCCCGATGACATCTGGCGCTACCTGATCTCCGCGCCCACCGCAGCGGCCAATCGCGCGACACTTTGGGCGGCCTCGGTCGAGACGCTGCGGCTGGTCGTGCCGGGCTATCTGGCAGGCTTGGGCGCGGGGGCGGGCCTCGCCATGGCGCTGGTGCTGGTGCCATGGATCGCCGGCGCGGTCCTGCCGCTGGCCGTCGCGCTGCGTTCGGTGCCGATCGTGACCACCGCGCCGCTGATCGTGCTGGCGCTGGGGCGCGACACGCTGGGCACGATCACCATCGTCGCGGTGATGACCTTCTTCCCGGCGCTGGTGGCCTGTATCCAGGGGCTGCGGCAGGCACCGGGCCAGGCCCTCGACGTGATGCGGATCTATGCGACCGGGCGGCTCACACAGCTGTGGCACGCGCAGATCCCCGCCATGCTCCCTGCCTTTTTCGCGGCCGCGCGCCTGTCAGTGCCCGCCGCGATTCTTGCCGTGACCGTGGCCGAGTGGCTGGCGACCGGGCGGGGCCTGGGCGCACTGATGGCGATGACGGCCTCGACCTCGAACTACAACATGCTGTGGTCGGCGATTGTCGTTGTGGCCGTGGGCTCGGCGCTTGGCTACGCGCTGGTGGCGTGGCTGGAACGAGCGGTTATGGCGCGGGTCGCGCCGGAACAGTTGCGGGGGTGAGTGAATGGAAGCAGCCTTTGCCATCCCCGGCGATCTGCACACCCGCACTGGCGGCTATATTTACGAGCGCCGCCTGCTCGAAAGCCTGAACGAGATCGGCCAGCCGACGCGGCATGTGGGGCTGATGACCTCGTGGCCCCACCCGACGCCAGAGGCCGAGGCCGAGCTTTCCCGCGCGCTGGACGCGCTGCCCGCGGGCAAGCCGCTCATCCTCGACGGGCTGGTCTTCGGGTCGATGGACACGGAAACCCTCGCCCGCCAGACGCGCCCCGTGGTGGCGATGCTGCACCATCCGCTGGGGCTCGAAGCCGGTCTGCCGCCCGCACGCGCGGCAACACTGATCGACCGCGAGACCGCGAATCTGCGCCATGCCGCGCATGTCGTCGTGCCGTCGCCGCATACCAGCGACATTCTGACGGCCCAGTTCGGCGTTGCGCCCGAGCGGATCACCATTGCCGCGCCCGGCTTCGACCGCCCGCCCGCGCGGCCACCTGTGCCCCGCACCGCCCCGCCGCTGATCCTGTCCGTGGGGATCATCTGCGCGCGCAAGGGGCATGACATCCTGCTTGACGCGCTGGGGCGGCTTGCGGGGCTCGATTGGCACTGCGTGATTGTCGGGCTGACCCATGACGAGGCGGTGCGCCAGGCCCTGCTTGAACAACGCGCGGCGCTGGGGCTGGAGGGGCGCGTGCGCTTCGCCGGGGTGATTTCCGAGGCGGAACTCGACACGCTCTACCGACAGGCGACGCTGTTCGCACTGGCGACGCGCTATGAGGGCTACGGGCTGGTGCTGTCAGAGGCGCAGCTCTACGGGTTGCCGATCCTGTCCTGCGCCGTGGGGGCCGTGCCGCAGACCCTGCCCCATGGCAGCGCGATCCTGACCCCGCCCGATGACCCGGAAGCGTTTGCCGCCGGGCTCGAGCGGTTGCTGCGCGACGAGGCCGAACGCACACGGCTGGCAACCGAAAGCATCCGGCGGGGCGCGGCGCTGCCCCACTGGCGAGATACCGCAGCGACAATGGGAACCGTACTGGCGCAGGTAAGCCGGTCAACAGCAGGATAGCGCGGCGGCAGCGGGTGCGTCCTCGCGCAGGCGCGTCACCGTCCCTTCCAGAATCGCGCCGACCCGGGATCCGGCAACCGCTTGCCCGTGCCTGCGGGCGTGGCGTCTGGTGGTCCCGCACGATTGGTCAGGTCAGACTGGCATCACGGACTGACCCATTCGATCGCGATTCAGCTCGTCGTGCAGCGCCTTGTGGAGTGCAAAGGAGTTAGTCGAGACTGCCTTGGGCCAGGGGACCGTGGCTTGCATCTGGTATCATGGCTTGCGCCCATCCGGCCGGTTCGGATACCGCACAAGGCGCGCGCCATCCCCCGGGCCCCGCGTGTCTGGCCCCGTTGCATCGCGTCAAATGGAGATTTCTCCATTATTGTCCAATCTGTTGCCATCAAGACGATAGCAGCGCGCCCGGGCCCTGCATGCGGGCGACGTGATCCGGATATCGCAGTCATGCAGCCT
>PXES01000357.1 GCA_003564655.1 Paracoccaceae bacterium | reverse complement strand
TGATCCCTGCGGCAGACCAGCCGAAACGGGTCATTGAACAGGGCGATGAAACTCAGGCCAGCGCTGGCCTCGGGCCGCCCTGCAATGCCCAGTTCGACCTCGCCGGTCTCGACCAGCATATGCACGCTGGCGCTGTCGGTATCCAGCAACTCGACCCTGACACCGGCATGATCGGCCAGCATGGCGCTGAGCACCGGCGGCAGAAGCTGTGCGGCCACCGACGGGACCGCGGCAATGCGCAGGACCCCTTCACGACCCTCGGCGAGCGCGATGATCCGCTCGGTCGTGCGATCATGTTCGCGCAGCAGGTTCCGGGCGAGCCTGTTCACCTCGACCCCCAGCGCGGTCAGGGTGTGTTTGCGGTCCGTCTCGAACAAGGGGGCACCGAGGTCGCTTTCAAGCTGCTTGAGCGTCATGGATATCGCGGAATCCGTCCGGCGCAGGGCCTTGGCCGCGTCGCGGATATTGCCGCAACTGGCGACAGTGGCGAAAACGCGCAGGGCCTGGGTTCGGATCATGACGGACATTCCAGTAAAACTGAAGTCGAGTTCATTTTAATTCGATTGATCTGAACAAGCCAACCCCCGTAGCGTGATATCGGGGGCATGATGGCGGATACGACACTTTCACTGGATCAGGTTGAAGACCTTGCGCGCCAGACGCTGATCCGCGCGGGCGCATCTGCGGGGCAAGCGGCCTCTGTCGCGCGCTCCACGCGTCTGGCCGAGCGCGATGGCATTCGCAGCCACGGGCTGATGTATGTGCCGATCTATGCCGAGCATCTGCGCTGCGGCAAGGTTCTGGGCGGGGCCGATCCGGTCGTGTCCCGCCCGCGCCCTGCCGCCGTGCAGGTCGATGCGGCGCATGGGTTCGCCCATGCCGCGATTGATGCAGGCTGGCCCGAGTTTGACGCGAGCGTGCGCGCGCAGGGCATTGCGGCGCTGGCCGTCTCACGCTCCTATAATTGCGGGGTTCTGGGCCATCATGCCGAACGGCTGGCCGAGGCGGGGCTTGCGGGGCTGTGTTTCACGAATGCGCCTGCTTCCATTGCGCCCATCGGGGGCCATCAGCCCGTGATCGGCACAAACCCCTTTGCGCTGGCCGTGCCCGATGGCGCGGGCCGCGCGCGGCTGGTGATCGACCAGTCGGCCAGTGCGATTGCGAAATCCGAGATCATCCTGCGCGCCCGCAAGGGCGAGGCGATCGAGCCGGGATGGGCGCTGGATGCCGATGGCCAGCCGACCGAGGATGCCGAGGCCGCGCTTGCGGGCTCGATGCTGCCAGCGGGCGGGCAGAAGGGCTTCGGCATGGGGCTGATGGTCGAGATCTTCGCCGCTGCCCTCTCGGGGGGCAATCTGGGGTTGGAGGCCAGCCCGTTTTCCGGCCCCAAGGGCGGCCCGCCGGGAACCGGGCAGTTTTTCATCGGCGTCGATCCGGCGGCATTTTCGGGCGACGGCTTCCACGCGGCGATACTGCGCCTGACGCAGGCGATCACGGATCAGCCCGGCGCGCGGCTTCCCGGGGCGCGCCGGGCTGCCAATCGCGAACGCATCGAGACTGAGGGCGTGCAGGTCGATGCCGCCCTGATGGACAGGATCAAGGCCGCCTGAGCGGCGAAAAGGAATGACATGGACCTGGAGACCAGAAATTTCATCGCAGGCGACTGGCTGGACGGGCCGGGCACGTTAGAGAACCGCAACCCGTCCGACCTGTCCGATGTGATCGCCCATTTCGCGCAGGCCGATGCTGCCCAGCTTACCACCGCCTTGGCGGCAGCACGGCGCGCGCAAGCGGAATGGGGCGCGACCGGCCCGCAGAAGCGCCATGATGTGCTTATGGCCATCGGCACCGAGATGATGGCGCGGGCCGAGGAGATCGGCACCCTCATCGCCCGCGAGGAGGGCAAGCCGCTGGCCGAGGGCAAGGGCGAGGTCTATCGCGCGGGCCAGTTCTTCACCTATTTCGCCGCCGAAGCGCTGCGCCAGTTGGGCCAGACGGCGGACTCAGTGCGCCCCGATATTGAGATCGACGTGCGGCGCGAACCTGTGGGCGTTGTCGCAATCATCTCGCCCTGGAATTTCCCGGTGGCGACCCCCGCCTGGAAAATCGCCCCGGCGCTGGCCTTTGGCAATGCCGTGATCTGGAAGCCTGCGAACCAGACCCCCGCCAGCGCTGTGGCTCTGACCCAGATCATCGCACGCCAGGACCTGCCCAAGGGGCTGTTCAATCTGGTCATGGGGGCCGGGCGCGAGATCGGGCAGGCGCTTGCGGAAAGCGCGCGCGTCGATGCGATCAGCTTCACCGGATCGGTGCCTGTGGGGCGCGGGATCGCGGCTGCTGCCATTCCCAACATGACCAAGCTGCAGATGGAGATGGGGTCGAAAAACCCCATGGTCATCATGGAGGATTGCGACCTCGATCTGGCCGTGGCCCATGCCACCAATGCGGCCTTTGGCAGCACGGGCCAGAAATGCACGGCCGCCAGCCGGTTGATCGTGCATGAACGCATCCACGATGCCTTTGTCGAAAAACTGGTCGCAAGCGCGCAGGCGCTGAAAGTAGGTCATGCGCTGGAGGACGGCACGCAGATCGGCCCTGTGGTCAGCGCCGACCAGCTTGCCGCCAATCTGGACTATATCGAGACCGGCAAGCGCGAAGGGGCGGAACTTCTGTGCGGCGGCGCGCGGATGGAGCGCGCGACCGACGGTCATTTCATGGCCCCCGCCGTCTTTGCGAACACCCGCAACGACATGCGCATCAACCGCGAGGAAATGTTCGCGCCCATCACCTGCGTCATCAAGGCTGGCAGCTATGACGAAGCCCTGCATATCGCCAATGACACCGAATTCGGCCTGACCGCCGGGATCATGACCCGCGATCTGGCCCGCGCCACGCATTTCCGCCGCAACGCGCGCGCGGGCTGCATCATGGTCAATCTGCCGACCGCGGGCACGGATTATCATGTGCCCTTCGGCGGGCGCGGTGCTTCCAGCTACGGGCCGCGCGAACAGGGCCGCTATGCCGAGGAATTCTACACCATCGTCAAGACCTCCTACATCCATTCTGGGGCGCCCGCATGAGCCCCCATTTGCATACGCGCATCGACGCGCTGCAATATGCCAACTGGTCGGAAAAGATCTTCCGCCAGATGCGCGCAGGCGGCGTCGATGCGGTGCATGTGACAATCACCTATCACGAGAATTTCCGCGAGACGGTGCTGAATATCGAAGCCTGGAACCGCTGGTTCGAGCGCTTCCCGGACCTGATCGTTCAGGGCTTTACGGCTGACGATATTTACCTTGCCCGCCAGACCGGGCGCACCGCGATCTTCTTCGGCGCGCAAAACCCGTCCTGCATCGAGGATGATATCGGGCTGGTCGAAGTGCTGCACCGCCTTGGCCTGCGCTTCATGCAGTTGACCTATAACAATCAGTCGCTGCTGGCCACGGGCTGCTATGAGGCCGAGGACACCGGCCTGACCCGCATGGGCCGCGAGGTGGTGGCGGAAATGAACCGTGTCGGGCTGGTGGTGGACATGAGCCATTCCGGCGAACGCTCGACGCTCGATGCCATCGCCCATTCCGCCCGTCCCATCGCCATCCCCCATGCCAATCCGGCCAACTGGCACCCGGCGCGGCGCAACAAGTCCGACCGTGTCTTGCGCGCGCTGGCGGAAAGCGGCGGGATGCTGGGCTTCTCGGTCTATCCGCACCATCTGCGCGGCGGCAGCGATTGCACGCTGCGCGATTTCTGCGAGATGGTGGCGCGGACCGCCGATCTGATGGGGGTCTCGCAGATCGGCATCGGCACCGACCTGTGCCAGGACCAGCCTGACAGCGTGGTTGACTGGATGCGCGCGGGCCGCTGGACCAAGGCGCGCGACTATGGCGAGGGCAGCGCCGACAACCCGGGCTTTCCACCGATGCCCGAGTGGTTCGCCGACAATCGTGACTTCGGCACAATCGCGGCAGGGCTGCGCGACGTGGGCATGGGCGCGGATGAGGTCGCGGCCATCATGGGCGGGAACTGGGCGCGCTTCTTCGCCGACAGCTTCGGCCCTGACGGCGCGGCACTTCGGGCGGCGGCACAATGAGCTGCGCGGGGCTCACCCCCGTGCCCGAGGCGGCGCGCTTCCGGCGCGACCCGGCAGAGGTGATGCGGCTGGCGCGGATGGGATGCAGCCACCCCACGCGGCTTTCCTTCCTGCGCCAGCTTCTGCGGCGGATGCGGGACGAGGGCTGGCGCTTCGACCGGCCGCTCTGGGACGTGGACGCGCGCGGCGTGGGCCGCGCCGTCTACCGCGCCATCGGTCCCGCGCGGACCTACAGCCTTGTCGCCTTCGCCCATGACCTGCCGCCCGAGGCGCGCTCGGACCGGGTCATCGCCACCGCCTGGGACGCGACCTTCGCGCTGTTCGACGGCACGCCCGACGCGGCAGACCTTAACCGGCTGGCCGCCAATGTGCCCTTGCAGGAGGCCGGGCGCATCAGCGCGCGCGAGTTGAGCCTGAGCCGCGCCAACCGTTCGGTGCGGCTGTTCGAGCATGTGGTGGAGCGGCTGGCCCAAGGCGCGCAACCCGACGCCGCGATGCTGTCCGGGACCGGCTATCTGATGCGCACCACGGCGGTCTATGGCTCGGGCAAGTTCGGCGCCGCCGACCGCGCCACCATCGCCGCGCGCCCCGAGATGCGCGCCCCGTTTCAGGCCGAGATGCTCTCGGTCTGGCTGACCCGCGCCTTCACTGTCGATCTGGTCGAGCATCTGGCCCGCGCGCGGGGCGGCGACCGCGCCGTGCCGCTGGCGCCCGACCTGAAGCGCGAGTTGGGGGTGGGCAATTCCACGGGCCTTGGCATGGCGCCGTTTCTGGTGCGCCATCCGGTGCTGCTGAACAACTGGATGATGGCGCGAGAGGAAGCGTTGGCGCGGGTGCGCGCGCAGCAGGAGGCCGGAGCAGCGGAACTGGCCGGGTTTCGCGCCGCGCTGCAGGCGGCGATGGACAATGCCCTGCAATGGGTCAGCGCGCACCCGATCCAGCAGGCCAGGCTGATCGACCTGCGCGCCGCGCTTGGCCGCATCGGCGTGTATGTGAATGCGGGCTGGGATCTGGACGGCCCGCTGCCCTGGGATGCGCTGTGGCGCTGGGGGCAGGCCGAACTGCCGCTCGAGGGGCAGGAGGCGCTGCTCGCCCTGATACTCGAGCCGCATGGCGCGCTGATCGACGGGCTGGGCGATTGCATGGATACCGATGCCGGTGAGCAGCGCCCCATCGACGGGGCGATGTCGGTGGCCGCGCTGCGTGACATCCTGCGCGCGCATTACGACTGGGCGCTTGAGGTTGATTATACCGACCCGGCGCAATCGGCGCGGTTCTGGTATGTCTCGCAGGACAAGCTCGAGCCGCGTCTGGGTGAACGCTTTGACGAGCCGGGGGCGGCGCGGGAATTGCCGCTTGATACTGGCCGCCGCGCCGCTGCGCTGTGGCAGGCGCTGGACGGGCTGCCTGAGGACATGCCGGTGGCGCGCCTGCTGCTGGCCCGGCCCGAACACCGCCCGGCCCTGCGCCGCGCGCAGATCGCCGCGCGCCCCCCCTTTGCCGAGATCCGCGACAACCTGATCGGCGCCCAGATGCTGCCCATCGACCTGTTGCGCTACAAGCTCGCCTTTTTCGGCGCCACGCGCTTCGACCCGCGCTCGGACCGCTGGGTGCGCATCAGCCTGTTTCAGGGCGCGCCCTACCCCGACGAGATGGGGGCGGCGCCATGATCATGCCCGCCAGCGACCCCACGCGCAGCGGCTCTTCCCCGGTGGCGGGCACGGGCGGCGCGGTGGTGCTGTCGCTGTCGGAAACCGAGGCGCTGTGCACCCGTGCGGCGCGCGGGGCCGGGCTGGACTGGGGCCATGCCGAAGAGGCCGGGCGCGCAGCGGCCTGGCTGGCGGGGCGGGGCGTCGCGGCCTGCGCGCCGGTGCTGCGCTGCCTGCAGATGCAGCCCTTGCAACCGCCCGACCCGCAGCCGGGGCGCTGGGCGGGCCGGGGCGCGCTCTGCCCGCTGCGCAGCGGCGCCGCATTCGCCGATCACGCCAGCCTGCCCGAAGGGCTGCGCGATGCGGGGCTGACGCTGGAGACCGCCGCCCTGCCTGTCCTGCTGCTGCCCTTCATCGCGCAGGCCGCACGGCTACGCGGCACCACCATCGAGGTGACGGCGGGCGATGTGGTGCTGCTGTTGCAGCCCGATGGCGGCGGGGGCGATGCCGGGGCAATGGGCGCGCTGGCCGAACAGGACGCCACCGATGTCACCCTGCGCCCGCGCACCGACACGTCTGCGACCGGACAGCCCGGCCCGGCACGCGAACTGCCCGCCACGCCACTGGCGGTCTGGCAGGCCCTCGACGCGCTGGCCCTCCGCGCCACTGTGCCGCCATCGGAAAGCTCGCTGGCAGGCGCGGGCGGAACGGGGGACGACAATGACTGAGATTGCGCCAGTGAGGGTGAAAAACCCGGCCCGATGTCGGTTTGCGACATCTGAAGTGTCGCTTTCTGGTCATCAAGGCAGATTTCTCACAATACCGTTATTGCGCAAGCCTTGCAGCGCATCCGCCCAGCACAAGCGAAATCGAACCACGTGACGACGGAAAGCCCGCCCTGAAGCACCAATGCGGGGAAAACCACAGGGAAAGGAAAATCATGTCAGTTCCACCACCATTCACAGATGTCGAGATCCCCACCGCCGATCAGGGCTTCTACGAGGGCCACTCGATCCCCATTGCGACGATTTCCAAGAGCATCATGGTCGCCATCGTGCTCTGGGCGCTGATCTGGCCCCTGGCGGCCGGCGAGCGGCTCGCCTCGGTCAAATGGACGCTGCTCGAAGGCTTCAACACCTTCTACATCCTCGCTGTCGGTGGCTTTGCCTTCTTCCTCTTCGCCATCGCGCTGATCCCGCAAACCGGCAAGCGGGTGCTGGGCGAGGAGAGCGAGAAACCGGAGTTCAGCACGTTCTCGTGGTTCGCGATGATGTTCGGCGCGGGTCTGGGCGTCGGGCTGATGGTCTTTGCCACCGCCGAGCCGATGGGGCTGTGGGGGTCGAACCCAGAGACCGTCGCCGGCAATGTCGAGGGCAACACCGTCGAGGGCCTGCAGGCCGGGTATCGCTACACCTTCCTGCATTACGGCTTTCACGCCTGGGCCATCTATGTCGCTACGGGGCTGAGCCTGTGCTACTACGCCTATACACGCGGCATGCCGCTGACCATCCGCACGGCGCTGACGCCGCTTTTCGGCAAATACATCAACAGCCCGCTGGGGCATGTGGTCGATGTGATCGGGGGGGTCGCCACCATCCTTGGCGTGTCGGTGACCATCGGCTTCGGGGTCAGCCAGTTCGTGGACGGCATCTATGCGGTCAGCGGCATGGAGTGGATGATGAACATGGACGGTGACGCCCCTGCCCCGGGCAATGTCGGGCTGATCGCCGGGCTGATCACCATCATGGGTCTGTCGATCATCTCGGCGGTCTCGGGCGTCGGGCGCGGCATCAAGTGGCTGTCGAACTCCAATCTGGTGATGTCGGTGATCCTGTTGCTGACCTTCGCGATCTTCGGCTCGTTCCTGTTCGCGATGACCACCTATGGCGCCGCGCTGGTCGATTACATCGTGCACTTCGTCCAACTCAGCTTCGGTGCCTTCGGGCCGCAATCCATGGATGCCTTCGCCGCGACGCCGGCCGTGCAGGAGGCGGGCCTCGCGGGTGAGGATCTGGCCGCAGTCTTTGGCGGCGCGACCAATGCCTGGGGCTCGCTCGACGGCTTCCGCGAGGGGCTGCCCGAGCATCTGGCCGGGTTGCCGCCCGAGACGACGGCCGCACTCTACGCCGCCGGGACCGACGGGCGCCAGTTCGGCTGGCAGGCTGGGTGGACGACCTTCTACTGGGCCTGGTGGATCGCCTTCGCGCCCTTCGTGGGGCTGTTCCTCGCGCGGATCTCGCGCGGGCGCACGATCCGCGAATTCGTCGCCGGTGCGGTCATCGCCCCGTCGCTGGTCTGCTTTGCCTGGATGACCATCCTCGGTGCCTCGGCGATCGACCTGGAACTGGCCGGCGTGGCCGATGGCAGCATCATCGGCGCGTCCAACACGGCCAAGCTCTTCGTCACGCTGGGCCACATGCTCGAGGGCGGGCTGCTCTTCGCCATCACCACCATGTGCGTGGTGCTGATCCTGACCTTCCTCGTCCCCTCGGCCGACAGTGGCATTCTGGTGATGAACACGATCATGTCGGGCGGGCAGGCCGAAACCGGGATCCGGCATCGCATCATCTGGGGGGTGATCCTGACCTCGGTGATCGCGGTCCTGCTGATTGCGGGCGGCGGCGGCATGGACGCATTGTCGGATGCGATGATCATCGGGGCGCTGCCCTTTACAGTGATCATGGTGCTGATGTGCGTCTCGCTTGCCAAGGCACTGTTCAACGACCACCGGCGCATGAAGCACGGTGTCGCCGAGCCTGCAGAATGACCGCAGGCTAACATCACTGGCCGGGCGGGGCGCAGACGCCGACCCGCCCGACCTGCAGCAGCCGACAACGGAGGTCTGAAAATGTTTTCCAAGATAATGGTTCCGGTCGATCTCGCGCATCGCGACGCGCTCGTGAAGGCGGTCGATCTCGCCTGCTCCATGGCGCGCGACCACAAGGCGGAAATCTGCTTCGTCAGCGTCTCGGGCGAACTGCCGTCGGAGATCGCGCGGTCTTCGGCTGAATACGGCGAAAAACTCCAGGAGTTCGCGGACCGCATCGCCGAAGAGTATGGCATTTCGGCGAAGGCGCTCAATCTCGCCTCGAGCGACCCTCAGGCCGAGGTCGACCGGAAACTCCTCGATGCGATCGAGGACATCGGCGCTGATCTGGTCGTGATGGCCAGCCATCAGCCAGGACTGATGGAGTACATCTTTTCCTCGCATGGGGGCTATATCGCCGCCCATGCAAGGGTGTCGGTTTTCGTCGTGCGGTAAGGCAAGTCGGGCGGGGCCAGTCTGGCATTGCCGGTCTGGCATTTCTGCCCGAGCCGGGCTCAGACGGTGCCCACCTGATCAGGCGCATCGGGACAGGGAATCCCGGCCCACGCGACTGGCCTGAAAGCGCCCTCGGGCCGTGCGGGTGGGTGGGTGGGCACGGCCCGAGGGCGCTTGTCGGCGATCTGCGCGAAACCTGTGGACCGGCCAGAGCCCGTCTCAGAGCAGATCCAGCAGCATCACCGCACCCGTCGCGAAGGCCAGCAGCGCCAGCGTCTCGAGCACCACGATGGCCAGATGCCCGCCCCCGACCGTGCTGAGGGCGCGCAGCGAGGTCTTGACCCCGAGCGCGGCAATCGCCGTGATCAGGCAGGCGCGCGAGAAGGTGTCGATCTGCGTCACCAGCGGGCCGGGCAGATCCGCGACGCTGCCGAGCAGCACCAGCGCGATAAACAGCAGCATGAACCACGGCAGCAGCGGAATGCGCCCCGCGCCCCGCCCCGCGCCGGTCAGGCGCAGCGTCAGCACCACGGCGATCAGCACCACCGGCAGCATGGCCACACGAAACAGCTTGGTGACGGTCGCGACCTCGCCCGCGCTGTCCGAGACGGAGAACCCGGCGCCCACCACCTGCGCGACATCATGGATCGTCGCCCCGATCAGAAAGCCCTGCTGCGTCTCCGAGAAATCCAGCATCTGAAACAGCAGCGGGTAGAGCACCATCGCGATGGTCGACAGCGCCGTGACGGCAATCACGGTGAAAAGAGTGTTGCGCTCGGTCTTGTCGTTATGCGGGATGACAGCGGCAATCGCCAGCGCGGCCGAGGCCCCGCAGATCGCCACCGCCCCGCCCGTGAGCAGGGCAAAGCGCCACTGGCGGCGAAACAGCGGCGCGGCGAGAAAGCCTGTGGCGATGGTCGCGCCGATCAGCCCGACCAGAAGGCCCGCGCCCGACAGCCCGATCTGCGCCAGATCCTCCAGCGCGATGCGGATCCCCAACAGCCCGACCCCCAGCCGCAGCACGAATTTCGCGGCAAAGTCGATGCCCGCGCGGCAGGGTCCGTCTTCGTGCAGGAAATTGAACGCCATCCCCAGCAGCAGCGCGAACAGCATCACGGGTGCGTCGTATTGCGCGCCCAGAAACCCCGCCGCGGCGGCGATGGTCGCGGCGAGCAACAGCCCCGGCGCCAGCGGGGCAAGGGCAGTGCGTGCGCGTGTGATCATGTGTGCGGCCTTGTCACGACCGGACGGGCAGGCCAGGCGGCCCGCCCGTCCAGGTGCGATCTCCTGCGGCGGTTACGCCGAGCGGTAGAGCTTGGTCATCGAGAATTCGCGATGCCCCAGCGCCTCGGCCGCCGTCAACCGGCCATTGGCGGTGCGCCGGATCATCTCGATCAGCGCGTCGCCCGCCTGGTCGATGGTCATGTCGCGGCGCAGCACGCCGGTCACATCGACATCGATATGCTCCGACATGGTGCGCAGCGTGCGCGGGTTGCCCGAAATCTTGATCACCGGCACGATCGGGTTGCCGACCACATTGCCCTGCCCGGTGGGGAAGGTGTGGATCACATAGCCCGCCGCCGCCATCAGCGTCACGCATTCCGCTGCCGCCGACGAGGTGTCCATGAAATACAGCCCCCTGCCCTTTTCGGGCGCCTCGGCCGGTTCCAGCACATCGATATAGCTGCTGGTGCGCCCGATCTTTTCGAGGTTGCCCAGCGCCTTTTCCTCGATCGTGGTCAGCCCGCCCAGGATATTGCCCTTCGTGGGCTGACTGTCGGACAGGTCCGAGGTCTTGTGCGCCTCGATCACGTCATCGGTATAGGCCTGCCATGTCTTGCGGAACTTCGCCGCGGCCTCGGGGTTGGCAGCGCGCTTTTCGCAGATATGCTCGGCCCCGGTGATCTCGGACGTCTCGCCGAACACACCGTAAAGGCCATGGGGCAGCAGCTTGTCATACATGTTACCCACAGTCGGGCACGAGGAGAGCCCCGTCGTGGTGTCGGACTCGCCGCATTTGGTCGAAACCCACAGATCGGTCAGCGGGCAGTCTTCCTTCTGAAGCTCGGTCGCCCAATGGACGAATTCCTTGGCCTTCCAGCTTGCCCGGCGGATCGTCTCGAAATCGCCGTTCTGCTCGATCCAGAAGCCTTCGACGGGTTTGCCGGTTGCGGCGATGCCGTCGACCACCGTCTTGGTCCATTCGGGCTCGATCCCGATCACGACCACGGCCGCAACATTCGGGTTGGCGCCCGTGCCGATGATGGTGCGGAAATGCAGGTCCAGATCCGCGCCGAACTGCAACCGCCCGTAAGCATGCGGGATCGCCATGGTGCCCTTGACGTTGTTGGCCACAGCCTCACAAGCGGCGTTGGAGATATCGTCCACCGGCAGGATCAGCACATGGTTGCGCACGCCGACGCGGCCATTCTCGCGGCGCCATGCCTTGACGGTCTCTTGCGTGAAATCGAATGCCATCGGTTGCGCCCCCTTACCAGCGTTTGGTTTTCAGATTGTGGGTGTGGACATGGCCGCCAACCTCTGCGGCGCCCACCATCTTGCCGATATCCTCGCCATATTTGATGACGGTATCGCCTTGCTGCAGCGCGGTCAGCGCGGCCTTGTGGCCGATGGGAATGTCGGCCTTGGCGGTCAGGCGGAAATCGCTGTTGTCCTCGGTGCAGACACACAGCATGTCGGTGCCGGCGCTCAGCCCCTCGACCACGACGACACCGACATTGTCGGCCTTGTCGTGGACAAGCAGTTGCGGATGGGTGTTTGCGGTCATGGTCGTCCCCCTCTGGATTAACCGGATACGCCCCGGGCCAAGCCCGTCAGCGTGTCGTGAAGCGGTTGCGGAATCTCGATGGTGTCGGCGCGCGCGGCGCGCTCGGCAAAGCGGCGCGCCCCGGGCAGGCGCGCGCCATCCTGCGCCTCGATGGCGGCGAAGATCGCCTCGGCGCGGTCCGTGAAGCCGGGGGCAAAGCGCGCCGGGTCCAGCACCAGGATGACATGCGCCAGATCGGGCGGCGGCCCATTGTCGTCGAAGAGCGAACTGGCCTGAAAGGCGAAACTCGCCCCGGCCAGCCCGGCGGTCAGCAATTCGACCATCAGCGCCAGCGCCGCGCCCTTGGCCCCGCCCGAGGGGAGCATCGTGCCCGCCATCGCGGCATCGGCGTCGGTGGTCGGATTGCCCTGCGCATCAAGCGCCCAGCCTTCGGGGATGGGCTGACCCGCCTTTTGCGCCAGCATCACCTTGCCGCGCGCGACATGGCTGAGCGAGAGGTCGATCAGCAGCGGAGCGCCTTGCGCACGCGGGCAGGCAAAGGCGATGGGGTTGGTGCCATAGAGAGCGCGCTTGCCGCCCCACGGCGCGATGGCCGCAGGCGCATTGGCCATCGCGAGTGCGATCAGCCCTGCGCGCGCAAAAGGTTCGACCGCCTGCCCGGCGACCCCGAAATGATGCGAATGGGTGATGCTGACCACCGCCACGCCCAGGTCGCGCGCCACATCGCGCGCGGCCTCTGCCCCGGCAGCGATGGCGGCAAAGGCCAGCCCGAAACCGGCATTGACCCGGATCACCGCCCCGTCGCGTGTGAGCTCCGGGACAGCCTCCGCGCGCACCTTGCCCGCGCGCATCTGGGCGGCATAGAACGGCACCCGCGCCAGCCCGTGCGAGGGCAGCCCCTCACGCTCGGCCATGACCAGCGCGCGCGCAGCGGGGCGCGCCAGCTCAGCCGTCATACCCGCAGCGACGAAGGCCTGTGCGGCCAGTTCCTCTGCCTGCAACGGGGTAAGCGCGACGCTGGACATGCAGATGATTCCCTTCCCTTCGCTTACAAAACTATATAGTTTATATAATAGAGCACCGTCAAGTTGGATTGTCCCGCCATGATTTCTGTTTCAAATTGCCATGCAAATGACTGACCGCCCTGTCTCTCAGCCGCTGCACCGGCAATTGCGCGACCTGATGATGGCGCGCATCGAGGGGGGCGAGTGGCCGCCCGGCACCTATCTGCCGCCCGAGACGCGTTTGGCGCAGGATTATGGCGTCGCGGTGGGCACGCTGCGCAAGGCGTTGCTGGATCTCGCCGCCGAAGGGGTGGTGCAGCGCCGCCAGGGCAAGGGCACGGTCGTGGCCAGCCATGACAGCGATGCGGTTCTGTTCCGCTTCTTCAATCTGCGCCACCGCGATGGCAGCGTCATGCGCCCCGAAAGCCGCGTGCTGTCCCGCACGGTCGAGGCCGCGGCACCGGACGATGCGGCGCGGCTGGGCCTTGCCGCCGGAGCTGCGCTGATCCGCATCACGCGGGTGCGCGAAGTGGATGGGGTGCCGATCCTGCATGAGCATATCCTGCTTGACGCCACGCGTTTCGCGCGGCTGGAACACGCCCCCGAAATCCTGCCCAACACGCTCTATCAGCTCTATCAGACCGAGTTCGGCGCCACCGTCCACCGCGCGCAGGAGACGTTGCGCGCCATTGCCGCCGATCCGGTCTGCGCGCACGAACTGGGCGTGACGCCGGGCACACCGCTTCTGGAGATCACGCGCCTGGCGCTGGATTACAACGCCGCCCCGATCGAGCTGCGCCTGTCGCGCGTCCGCACGGACAGCCTGTATTACAAGGCGGATGTGTAGGCCCAAACGCATGCGGTGACGCGGAACCTCAAGCGCCCTCGGGCCGTGCGGGTGGGTGGGTGGGCACGGCCCGAGGGCGCTTTTCGCGGGCGCGCCCGGCGGCAGACCGGCGCTACCCCTCCGGTCCCAGCGACAGGACGATCTTGGCGGCAGAGACATTGCCGGCATCCAGATCGGCGAAAGCCTGCGGGCCGTCCTCCAGCGGGCGGGTGCTGACCCAGCCAAGCGCCCCCAGCGCCCCCTTCTCGAGCGCGTCGAGAGCGGCGGCAAAATCCGCGGGCGTGTAGCAATAGCTGCCGGTGATGGTGATCTCCTGCAGCGTGACGCGGCGGATGTCGTACCCCTCATGGCCCGGCAGCAGCCCCACATGCACGATCACGCCGCCCGGGCGCACCAGTCGTGACGCCGCCTGCCGGGTGGCAACCGCGCCCACTGCATCGATGATCAGATCATAGGCGTTCTCGCCCGGGTCATGCGCCTGCGGGTCGAAGCCGGTGATCCCCGGCTCCGCGTCCAGAAGCGCGCGGCGGCCGGAATGGGGCTCGGCCACGTCGATGCGCGCGGCGCCCATATGCCGCGCGACCAGCGCCGCGCCCAGCCCGATGGCCCCGCCCCCCTGCACCAGCACACGCGGGCGCGCCTCGCCCAACCGCTCCAGCCCGATACGCATGGCGTGCCAGGCGACGGCCACCGGCTCGCTTAGCGCCGCGTCGCGCAGCCGCATCCCCTCGGGCACGGGCAGCAGGTTGCGCGCGGGGATGGTGACATATTCGGCGAAGGCCCCGGGGCGCGGCGGCATCGAGATGATCGCGCGCGTGGGCGAGAGATGCGGGCGCCCGGCGCGCGCCACCGGGCAGTCCGGGTCCACCACCAGCGGGTTGATCGCCACGCGCTCGCCCGTGCGCGGGCCTGCGGCGATGACCCCCGCCGCCTCGTGGCCCAGCACCAACGGCGGCGGGCGGCGCTCGTCATGGCCGTGATAGGCGTGCATGTCCGAGCCGCAGATGCCCACATCCGCGACGCGCACCAGAACCTCGCCCGCCGCCGGCACCGGCACGGGCTGGTCGCGCAGCACCATCTTGTTCGGCCCGGTATAGACAAGTGCGCGCATCACCCCCTCCATCATTTCGCCGTGAAGCCCCCATCGACATGCAGGGTCTGCCCGGTGACATAGCCCGCCGCATCCGAGCACAGGAAGATCGTCGCGCCATAAAGATCCTCCAGCACCCCGTTGCGCCCGATGGCCGTGCGCGCGGCGTTGGCGGCGGCCAGGTCTGCATCGGCAAAGACCGGGGCGGTCAGCGGCGTGGGAAAGAAGCCCGGCGCGATGGCGTTGCAGGTGATCCCCTGCCCCGAGAATTCCTGCGCCATCGCACGGGTCAGCTGCACGATCCCGCCCTTTGCAGCGCCGTAGGGCGCGGAATTGGGAAAGGCGCGGCTCGATTGCAGCGAGGCGAGGTTGAGCACCCGCCCCCAGCCCCGCGCCGCCATGCCGGGCGCCAGATGCTGGAGCAGCAGAAAGGGCGCGCGCAGATGCAGCGCCATGTGCAGATCGAAGTTTTCGGGCGTCACAGCCAGATAGGGCTCGCGCAGATTGACCCCGGCGGCATTGACGAGGATATCGACCGCGCCCGCCGCCCCGGCCAGCGCGCGCAGCGCGTCGGGGTCGGTCAGGTCGGTCGGATGCAGCGTGGCCTCCAGCCCGTCGCCCGCCAGATCGTCGCGCGCCGCCTCCAGCCGCGCCCGGTCGCGCGCGGCCAGATGCAACTGCGCGCCCTGCGCCCCCAGCGCCCGCGCCATGGCCAGCCCGATCCCCGAATTGCCGCCCGTGATCAGCGCCCGGCGGCCGCCCAGATCAAACAGCGCGTCAAGCCTTTGCATGGCGCACCTGTTCGCCGTTGGTCGCCTCTGCCGCCGCGATCAGCGC
>PXES01000324.1 GCA_003564655.1 Paracoccaceae bacterium | reverse complement strand
GGTCGTGTCGGGCACCGGCAGCGGGGCCTCGATCACCGGCTTGCGGTGCCGCGCGGGCGCCAGCTCGACGACCTTCGCCTCGATCAGCGGCGTCTCGGGCGCGGGCAGCGCATCGAGCTCGCGCGCCAGCTCGCGCGGGCTGACCGGGCGAATGGTCTCCAGAAGCTTCCGCTCCACGCGCCGACGCTGCGCCTGCGCCCGCTTGTGAAGCTGCGCGCCGACCATGTCGAAGAAGCCGACCTTCTCGCTGCAGGCTGCCGGGCCCAGATAGGACCCGTCCGGCCGGTACAGATACACCCCGGCATGCAGGTTCTCAGGATCAAAACGTGCCACGACGCGCTCCCCGACATGGCTCACCATCCAGTCCGCGTGGTAGAAATTGTCGAAGAGCCTCAGCCTGCCGTTGGCGCGGTCGAGCTTGCGCACCTCCTGACCCATCAGCCACAGACGCTGCTGCGCCTCGGTCGCCTTGCGGATCGGGGCCTCGGCATAGGAGGCGGCAAAGGTCGCATCGAAGCTGCGCCCCTTGCAGGTGTCGGACAGGCGACCGGGGCGGGCATTGTGCTCGGCGATGCGCTCGTCGATCACGCGCAGGAACTGCTCCAGCGGGATCGCCCGGCTGCCATAGTTCACGGGCTTGGCGTCGGTCCGGTTGCCCGTCCAGGCACCGTGGAACCGGGGGTCGCGCGCGATCCGGTCGGCGAAATCGCGAAATGCCCGCTCGATGGGCTTGGCCTGCCCATGGCCCGGCGTGGCCCAGTGGATCGTGATCCCCATCTGGGTCAGCACACCCAGCGGATCGTCGTCGCGGACCTTGAAGCGGAACCGCGTCGGCGCGCCGCCGGTCAGCCACTTGTTGGCGAACTCCCGGCCATTGTCGAAGAGCACATGCCGCGGGATGCCATAGGTCTCGACCAGCTCACCGAAGGCCGACATGACCGCGACCTTGTTCGGGTCGAGATCGAGCCGCCAGGACAGGATTTTCCCCGAGTAGATGTCCTGGAACCCGACCAGCTGCGGACGCACCGGACGCTCGATCCCGGGCCACTCGACGAAGGTGTCGAACTTGTGGAAGTCGGCATTGACCCCCTCCAGCGCCGTCATTCCCGACCGGTCGCGGATCTGCGGCGGATAGCACCGCGCGAGACCGTGCGTGCCCTCGCGCGCCAGGACGAGCGTCGGGCGCGGCACGTTGCGCTCGATCCAGCGCCGCGCAGTGCGCTCGGTCATCACCGCCCAGCCATGCGCCCGCGCAATCTTGGCCGCATCATCCCAGCAGCCGCGGAAACTCGGCGCGCCCGGGCGCAGATAGCCCGCCTTCAGCCGGTCGAGGAACGGCGCGAAATCACCGGGCGCCTGTGCTTCGTCGGTTCCACCCGGGGCGCGGTAGCGCGGCGCCAGATACGCCAGCCGGTCGGCGGGATCGATGCCCGCGACCGCCTTTATCCAGCCCCAGACCGCGCGCGCCGAAACCCTGGCCGCGACCGCCTCGGTCTCGACGGCCAGCGACCGCCCCAGCGCTGGCTCCAGCGCCTCGACCCGCTGGATCAGCGCCAGCCGGTCGCGCGCCCGGTTCTTGGCGCGATCGGGCAGCCCCTCGAACCAGGCCCAGACCTCGTCGCGCGTTAGCTCGGGCGCAGCCGGGGCCGGGGCCGCGCGCTTCAGCAGCACCGCCTGCGCGGCGGGCGGCAGCGCGCTCCAGTGATACTCCCAGCCGCCCCCGCGGCCCTCGCGCCGGCGCGCGCGCGCCGGATCGGACCTGAGCCCCAGCCGCGCGACCCAGGCATCCACCCCCTGCCGCGTGTCCGGCAGATCGGGCAGGCCCGAGGCGGCAAGCTCGCCCGCACTCCACCACAGCTGTTCGGGTGCCGTGCGGCTCATGCCTCGCCCCCGTCCGGATCGGCCCCGGACTCACCCGGGAAGAGCGGCGCGCCCGCGTTCTGGGCCTTCCAGACCTCACTGTGAAAATCGCGCAGGAAGCGCTTGCGCGCCCGGCTCTTGGCCCGCATCCAGGCCTTGGCCAGCGCCTGAAACTCGCGCTCATGCGGCTCCATCAAGGGCGGTTGAAGCCCGGCTTCAACGCGGCGCGCGCGGCGGGCTTGCACCGCGGTCAGCTTGCCGTTCGCGGCAAGCCGGGCCACCACATCTGCCCGTTCCTCGGGGTCGCCGATCTTGCCAAGGACCATCAGATCCTTCATCGCCACCCGGCGCGGTGCGGCGTCGAGCTGCTCGACCTCCTCGGGCGTCAGGTTCTCTCCGGCGCGCAGGGCGCGGAAGACAGTGCGCTCATCGACCCCGAAGGCGTCCGCGATGATTGTGGTGAGTGACATTTTGTCAGTCACCACTTTTTCGTTTCCAGTGAACTGGTTGCCCTTGAACACCCCCGGCTTCCGGTCGGGGTGGAGCGCGTAGTAGTCGCGCTTCCACGAGGCGACGAAGACGGCGGTCTGCAAGGGCGTCATCCGCGCGGCGCCCAGATTGTTGCTCGCTTCCATCGCCCGGGCCTCGTCGGCCCGGCACTCCACCACCAGCGCCGCAATGTCGGGCAGGCCCAGCAGCCGCGCAGCTTCCAGCCGGTGCGCGCCGTCGATCAGAACATGGCGGGTCTTGACCTTACGCACATGGATCGGCGTGGTGATCCCGGTGTCCTCGGCCATCAGCATCAGGTTCTCGACGAAGCTTCGCCGAACCGCGCGCAGCCGTCCCTCGACCTCGATCTTGTCGATGGGCAGCCGCACCACATTGCCGCCATTCAGGAACTTCATTTCCGCGCTGCCTTCCTGATCTCGTCGGTCCAGAACGCGATGGCGCGCTCGCTCTCATCGATCATCGCCAGGATGAACTCGACCTCGGCGGCGTTCGCCGCAGCGTGATGGTCGGCCAGCGCATGCGCCCGTGCAGAGAGCCCCAGAACATTCGTTTCCAGGATCCCGGCCAGCTCGCGGATTGATACATCAGCCATGGGCCACCTCCGCCTGCGGCGCGCGGTCCATCCGGTACCACCAGCGCCGCCGGCCCCGCGCATCGACCTCCTGCCAGCAGGCGATCTCGGCCCCGTGCTGGCGCAGCTCGGCCATGCAGGCGCTGACCGCCATCACCCGCGCCCGGCGCACGATCTGCCGCGTCGTATGCGGCTTGCCATCGGCCAGCACGCTCAGCACGCGCTGCAGCCGGGGCGAATGGGCGGGCCGGGCGGCATGCATTGCCATCGCCTCAGCCCCGCCCATCCGCTGGCGCGGGACGGGCCCCCATTTCGAGCAGCGCCTCGATCCGGGCCAGCACCCCGGCCTGCTCCAGGACCGCAAGCGTATCGACCAGCGCGTCGCAGACCGCGATCTGGCGCCGGCGCGCCGAAATCTCCTCGTCATGGTTGCGCGCGCCAAGCGCATCGCGCCGCGCCGCAAGCGCCTGTCCGGCCAGCCGCCGGACGGCTGAAAGCCGTGCGCTGGGATCCGGTCCCGTCATTGCGTCGCTCCTGTCAAAGGTTGCACCGGGATCGTCACCGTCACGCTGACCCCCTCGGCATCGGCAAAGATCGCCGCGTCGCCCCCCCCTGTCTGTTTCTGATGGTGTAGATTGCTGGTGCGGAAGGGAGCCCGTCCCCCCCCAGGGTCGTGAGCCCGTGTGGGAGCAAGGGCCCCTTCCGCATCGCGTTGAACCTGAACAGT
>PXES01000166.1 GCA_003564655.1 Paracoccaceae bacterium | reverse complement strand
GCCATTTCGCCAACGCGACCTTCTGCTGGTTCCCTCCCGAGAGCGTGCCCACCACCGTCTCGGGCCCCGGCGCCCGGACCCCCAGCCGCGCCATCCAGTCGCGCGCGAACGCCCGCAGCCGTGCGGGCGCGACCCAGCCGCGCGGCGCCAGCCGCCCAAGGCTTGGCAGCGCGATGTTCTGGCCCACCGGCAGGGGCAGGACCACGCCCAGCCCCTTGCGATCCTCGGACACATAGGCCACGCCCGCCAGCATCGCCGCACGAACAGAGGTGGGCGCGTAGGGCTGGCCGAACAGCGCCATCTCGCCGCCATCGGGGCGGTCGATCCCGGCCAGCAGGCGGGCAAGCTCGGTCCGTCCGGCGCCCATCAGCCCGGCCAGCCCCAGCACCTCGCCCCGGTAGAGCGTCAGATCGGCGCCGCGCACATCGGCGCCGCGTTGCAGCCCCCGGACCTGAAGCGCGACCTCGGCGCGGCGGCTCTCGCCCTCGTGCCGTGCCTCGGACACATCGCGCCCGACCATCGCGCGGATCAGTGCGGGCCGATCCAGACTGGCTGCCGCATCGGTCAGGATGTGCCGCCCGTCGCGCAGCACCGTGATGCGGTCGGCAAGGGCGAAGACCTCGGACATGCGGTGCGTGATGTAGACGATGCCGGTCCCGGCAGCCTTCAGCCGCGCCACAAGCGAAAATAGCAATTCCTCCTCGTTTCGGCCCAGCGAGGAGGTGGGTTCGTCAAGGATGAGCACGCGCGGGTTCTGAGCGACGGCGCGGGCAATCTCGACAATCTGGCGCTGGCCCGTGGATAGCCGCCCCGCCATGCGGCGCGGATCCAGCGGGATGCGCAGCTCGCGCAGAATTTCGGACGCCTGATCATACAGCGTGGCCTTGTCGAGCCAGGCCCCGCCCAGACGCACCGGTTCGCGCCCGATCAAGAGGTTCTGCGCCACATCGAGGTTCGTCAGAACCGTCAGTTCCTGAAAGACAGTGTGGATGCCCGCCGCCTTGGCCTCGGACGGGTTGGCGAAACTGACCGTTGCGCCATCCAGCCGGATCGTGCCGCTATCGGGCGCAAACAGCCCGGCGGCGATCTTCATCATGGTGGACTTGCCCGCGCCATTCTCGCCCATGAAGGCGTGCACCTCGCCCGCGCGCAGGTCAAAGCGCGCGCCATCCAGTGCGCGCACGCCGGGGAAGGTCTTGGTGATATCGGACAGTTCCAGCACGGGACGGTCGCCTTGAACAGATGCCCGACCGCGCCGGCGGGCACGGTCAGGCAGGTTCGGAAGGGCCGGGCTCAGTCGGCCCAGGGCGGCGTGACGCCGGGATACTGGATCTCCCACATCTCGGCATAGTTGTCCGCTGTGACCAGCAGGTTGGGCGTGATGATCTCTTCGCAGAGCGTGGCGCCGAGGACGACCTGCGCCAGCCCGTCAATCGCCGCGCGGCCCTGCAATGCCGCCTGCTGCCCCGACAGCGCGACGATGTTGGTGTCGCCTGAGTGCAGTTCCATGTAGCCGGGCTCCTCGCTGTCGTAACCGGCAATGGCGATGTCGCGGCCCGACTGGCGCACCGCTTCGGTGGCGGCATTCACCGCCAGGGACCACGTCGCCACGATACCCTTCAGATCCGGATTCGCCTGGATCACATTTGTCGCAAGCTCCAGCAGCCGGTCCTGGCTGAAATCGGACTGCAGCGAGATGATCTGTCCGCCCGCAGCGCCCACGGCATCCAGCACGCCCTTTTCGCGGTCGCGGATGGTCTGCAACGCAAAGGGAATGCCGAGGATCGCGATCTGTGCGTTTTCCTCAGCGATATGCGCCATCAGCGCCTCGGTCGCGTCGAAGCTGCCCTGATAGCTGGCCGCGTTCATCACGCTGACCACCTCGCCCCGCGCGGGCGCGCCGCCAACGATGAAGACGGGGATATCGTCGCGATTCGCGCGGCGCACGGCCTGCCCGATAGAGCCCGCATCCACGGCGGTCAGGAAGATCCCGTCCACCCCGCGCTGCACCAGCGCGTCGAATTGCGACAGCTGGGTGTTGGCGTCGAAATCGGCATTGTTCACGATCAGTTCTACGCCCAGCGCCTCGGCATGAGCCTCGCCCCCGGCAACGAGGGGGCGGCTGAAATCATCCGAGATGTTGTTGGTCAGAAACCCGAAGGTCAGGCCGCGTTCGCGGATGTCCTCGGCCTGCGCGTCGGTCAGGTGCAGGTCTTCGGCGGTTGCAAGGCAGGCATCTTCGGCAAGCGCCGGCATGGCGGCGACAAGCGCCAGAATTGCAGCCGAGCCTGCAAGGGCTTTCGGTCTCACTGACAGCATTTCCAGTTCCTCCCATCAGGTATGATTTGTGACGCTATCCATAATACAAACGTTTGTATAGAGTTTTTTGCGGACCCGCGCGGTCGTTTCCCGTCGCGATCAGGCGGGTCGCAGGCCGGTCAGGACAAGTGCCGCGATTTCCTCGGCCAGCCGGTCCGGATCCAGCGCCTCGGGACCGGGCAGGCCCAGCATGAAGGCAGTTTCCGCCCCATGCAGGGCGTGTTGTTGTGTCAGCGCCCAGATATGGATCTGCAGAAGCACCGGATCGACGGGCCGGATCAGACCGTTGCGGACCCAACCCTCGATCACCTGCGCCGCACGCATCGTCGCATCGCGTGATTCGTGCCAGAATGTGCGCAGAACGGGCGCACCGCGCATGATTTCGGCAGTGAACATCCGCGCGGTATCGGGATAGGCCAGCACATGCCGCAGCTTGCGGCCAATATAGTCGCGCAGGAACGGCTCGGGCGGCTGGGTCATGTCGATGCCGTGGAACTGTTGTTCCTGCAGCGCCACGATGTGGCGCAGGGCTTCAGCATAAAGCGCGTCCTTGCTGGTGATGTAGTAGTGCAGCCGGTTCTTGGTGATGCCCGCGCGCTGGGCGATGCCTTGGGTCGAGGCGCCGTGGAACCCGTGCGCCGCGAATTCCGCGATAGCTGCGTCGCGAATGGTTTGCAGGATCTCCTCGCGCTTCTCGGCCAGATCGGCGCGGGTCATGGCTGCGGGCCCAGCCAGGCAGTCGCCTCGACCTCGATCAGGATCTCGGGTGCGGGCATCATGGCGCTGACCTCGACCACGGTAGAGACTGGCGGCGCATCGGGAAAGAACATGCGCCGCACAGTGTTGTGGCGCGGGAAATGGTCAAGGTTGCGGAAATACTGCACGAGTTTGAATACATCGCCCATTGTGCCGCCTGCCTCTTCGATGGTGGCGCGGATGCGGTCCAGCACATACCAGCTTTGCGCGATTACGGGCCCGTCCCTGGCATCGACGCTGAACTCGCCCGTGCGCCCGATCCGGTTGGCCACGGCCTTGGGCAGGTCGTCATATCCGCAAATGATCTTGCCTGCCGCAGGGTCCACCGCGATCACGCCCGAGAGGAAAACGAAATCTCCGCGCCGGGTCCATGCCGAATAGCGTGCGAGCGGTTGCGCCGGGTCTGTCATTCTTCCGTCTCCTGTCACAAGTGGCGCAAGACGCGTTCCACCCTTTGCAGATATGCGGCGCGGTCGGCCTCGGTGCTGTCATTGATGCTGTAGAGCTGACACCAGCGATAGCGGCAGCGCAGGTGAAAGATCGGGCGCAGGCCGCGCGTCCAGAGGCTGCGCCCCGGATCGCCGATCAGCCGCAGCCACCACCATGGCGAGCCGGATGTCG
>PXES01000325.1 GCA_003564655.1 Paracoccaceae bacterium | reverse complement strand
TGAAGCGTTGCGCGAATATCGTCAAGAAAGGCTGTGGACATGAGCGTCCCTTGTTCTGGCGGGGCCCAACATCCGGGGCCGTTTTGAGGATTCCAGATCGCGGCGGTTTCGGCAAGCCGGGAGCCGATGGCGGTCGTGGTGTGTACTGGCGCGGTTCGCCGTCCGGCATGAAGCGATGTGGTGGCCCCTGTGGGACTCGAACCCACACGCCCGTACGGGCCTCAGATTTTAAGTCTGGTCTGTCTACCGGTTCCAGCAAGGGGCCACGCCCGACCTGTAGCCGTCGCACCCGCACCACTCAAGCCGGAAATCCGCGCTCTCAGTCGCGGTCCAGCAGGATGGCCGAGACCGGGACCAGTTCCACCTGATCGGTGCGACCCGCATCGCGCCACATCTCCAGCGCCTCCATCGTCGCCTCGTTCGAGGCGTCGCCAAAGACGATTACCTCGCCCATCTGCGCAGCCTGAAACACGGCTCGGTCCAGAAAACGCCGGATGGTGAAGGGGCTTTCGTCGCCGGTGTCGAGCACGCGGAACACCTCGGCCTGCGGAACATTCGCGGCCTGCGCGGCACGGTCCACAGCCGTGATCCCGCCAGCAAAACTTACCAGCCCATACCCGTCCTGCGCCAAGAGCGGCAGCACCTCGTCAAGCAGCCGGGAATTCCGCGCAAAGCCACCTTCGGGCAGGTCGATCACCCCGACCGCCCCGGGGAGCGCTGCGAAATAGGCGCTGAAGCTCACATCCAGATCCGACGCTGTCGCGCCCTCGGGCAGGCTGGTCGCGAGGATCAGCACCTCGACACCCGCCTCGCGATAGAGCGCCGCGGCCTCTTGGGCGCTGGTGTCGAGCGGGTTGAGCGCGACTGTCAGGGGCAGATCAAGCGCCGCAAGCTCGCGGCGCATGGGCATGGGCAGACCCGGATCGTCGAGGATCAGCGCCATGCGCGGCATGTCGTCATTGCGCCCCTCATAAAGCGAGTTGCGCACCAGCGCAGCTTCGCGCGGCGTGTCGGCGGGGGGCGGTTCACCAATCGCCTCTGGCAGCGTGTCACCCTCGCCGATCAGGGGAAGCCCCGGCGAGAGGATGCCCGGCAGGCGCGGCGCCTCGGGCTCTGGCATCGCGGCGCGCTCACGACCCTCGGGGGCCGCATCAGCGGGGCCGGTCCGGGGTTCTTGCGCGCTGGGGGCCGCTGCGCCCGGTGTGATCTGCGGCAGCACCAGCGCGCCGTCGCCGCGCGGGGCCGGGCGCACCCCCTCCGGCAACAGCGTCAGTGCCGCCTGCTGCTGGTCCATCGGCAATCGCGGCGAGGTATCCTCCGCAAGATCGGCCCGGTCCTCGGGCGGCTCGGGCACCTGCACCTCGGTCTGGCGGATCGGGTCGGGGGTCTCGGCAGGCTGTTGGGCCTCTGCTGCCTGCTCGACCTCCGGCTCGGGCGTCAATTCGTCCGCCACGGTCCCCAAGGCGTCCTCGACCTGGCGCTCGGGGTCCGCGAGGTCTGCGTCATCGGTCTGGGCGGCAATCTCGGTTTCGCTGTCCGGCAGCAGCGCGTCGGCGGGCTCGGGCGTCGTGGCCTCGGGTGTCGCCTCAAGCGTTTCAGCGGGCACGGGCGGCTCGGCCTCTGTCTCGGTCGGATCATCAGCCACGACGGTCTCTGCTGCGTCCTGCGGCGCCTCCGCACTGTCAGAGGCAACCTGCGCGGGCTCCGGCCGGTCCTGCACCGCCGACGGCGGCAGGGCGACGCTCGCCACCAGCCCCGCCACCAGAACCACCCCGGTTCCGGCCCCCAATCCCGCCAGTAGACTCGTGTTCACGACCTGCTCTCCGATGTCATGCTGCCCCGAACCGGCGCTGTCCCGCACCTTGACTGGAAGTGTCCCATAAATCCGGCTTCGGATCAAACGGATTGCGGCCTGCGCGCTTGACCTCGGGCCGGGCAGGCGGGCATGTAGGCGACAGCCCCGGCACAAGGGACGGCCATGCTGCTTCTGATCGATAATTACGACAGCTTCACCTACAACCTCGTTCATTATCTGGGCGAGTTGGGGGCCGAGGTGGTCGTGCGGCGCAACGATGCGCTGGACGTGCAGCAAGCGATGGCGCTGCGACCGGCCGGAATCGTCCTCTCGCCCGGGCCCTGCGACCCCGATCAGGCGGGCATCTGCCTGCCGCTGACCCTCGCCGCGGCCGAGGCGGGCGTGCCGCTGCTGGGCGTTTGTCTGGGACATCAGAGCATCGGGCAGGCCTTTGGCGGGCGCGTCACCCGCGCGCCTGACATCGTGCATGGCAAGCTGGGCGCGATGCACCACACGGGCCAGGGCGTCTTCGCAGGCCTGCCCTCGCCCCTCAACGCGACGCGCTACCACTCGCTGGTGGTCGAACGTGCCAGCCTGCCCGACTGCCTCGAGATCACAAGCTGGCTCGAGGACGGGCTGATCATGGGGCTGCGCCACCGCGAGAAGCCCGTCGAGGGGGTGCAATTCCACCCCGAGAGCATCCGCTCCGAACACGGTCATGCGCTGCTGCGCAACTTTCTGTCGCTGACGATGGAAGCCGCGTGATGACCGATCTCAAGCCGCTCATCGCACTGGCCGCCACCCGCCCGCTGTCCCGGGCCGAGGCCGAGCAGGCGTTCGATCTGCTGTTCGAGGGCCAGGCCACACCCGCACAGATGGGCGGCTTCCTTATGGCGCTGCGCACGCGGGGCGAGACGGTGGACGAATACGCCGCCGCCGCCGCCGTCATGCGCGCCAAATGCGTCAAGGTGCGCGCACCCGCGGGGGCCATGGATATTGTCGGCACGGGCGGCGACGGCAAGGGGACGCTCAACATCTCGACCGCGACGGCCTTTGTGGTGGCCGGCGCGGGCGTGCCGGTGGCCAAGCACGGCAACCGCAACCTGTCGTCGAAATCGGGCGCGGCGGACGCGCTGGGCGCGCTGGGGATCGAGGTGATGGCCGGTGCCCCGGTGGTCGAGCGCGCACTGGCAGAGGCCGGGATCGGCTTCATGATGGCGCCCATGCACCACCCCGCGATGCGCCATGTCGGCCCCGTGCGGATGGAGCTTGGCACGCGCACAATTTTCAACATCCTCGGCCCGCTGACCAATCCGGCGGGCGTCAAACGGCAGTTGACCGGGGCCTTCGCGCCCGAATTGCTGCGCCCGATGGCCGAGACGCTGCACGCTCTGGGCTCGGAAAAGGCCTGGCTCGTGCATGGCGGCGACGGCACGGACGAGTTGTCGGTCGCGGCCGAAAGCCAGGTGGTCGCGCTGGAAGGCGGCGCGCTGCGCGAATTCACGCTGCACCCGGAAGAGGCGGACCTGCCCCTGCACCCCTTCGCAGATCTGCTCGGCGGCAGCCCGGCAGAGAATGCACAGGAACTCGGCGCCGTGCTCGACGGGGCGGGCCGCACGGCCTATCGCGACGCGGTGCTGCTGAACGCGGCCGCCGCGCTGATGGTGGCCGACCGCGTGGACGATCTGCGCAGTGGCGTCGAGATGGCGCGCGAGAGCATCGCCGCGGGCGCGGCGCGGCGCGCTGTGCAGGCGCTGGCGCAGATCAGCCCGGCAAAGGCATAGGGGGTCCGCATGGCGACCATTCTCGACAAGATCAAGGCGTACAAGCTCGACGAGATCGCCGCGCGCAAGGCGGCACGGCCCCTCGCCACCGTTGAAGAGGACGCGCGCGCCGCCCCTGCT